>JBEBCX010000075.1:0-6725 GCA_041157425.1 Cyanobacteriota bacterium
GCGTTGAAGCGCTCCACACCGAAGTAGACGGCGTCGGCGCCGTTGGCCACGGCCGCCCGCAGCGACTCCCAGCACCCTGCCGGGGCCAGCAATTCGGGCAAGGCGGCCATCAGCGCTGCAGCCGCTGGGCCGCTTCGAACACCTTGAGGGCCTCAGCGGAACCCTCAAAGCGCCAGTGCCACGGTTCGTAGCTGACCCCCTGGGGGTTGGCCTGGGGAAACGACAGGTGGAAATGGAAGCGGTTGGCGTTGCTCTGCAGCCAGCGGAAGGCGTCCGTGCCGTCGAAGCTGGGGGAGAGGTTGGTGGCCGGAGCCCGTCCATCGCCCAGGTCCACCGCATACCCGGTGCTGTGCTCGGAAAAGCCCGGCGGCGCACTCACCTGGGCGCGCTCCAGGGCGCTCTGGTTGCGCTCCGACTTCACATCAAAAAAGATCTGCTTCTGAAGGGCGATCGAGCGGAAAGCGCTGAGCACCCGGATGTCGATGCCATCGGCGGCGGCGGCAGCCTGCATCGCCTCGAGCGCGCTGGCGGCATCGCGGTGCAGCTGCACCCCGGGGGCAATGGCCACCAGATCAGCGGTGGGGGCTTCGCCATAGGGGAAGTGCCCCAGCAGGCGGCCATCGATGCTGAGGCGAGCCTTGAGCCCCTGCACCGGAGGCGGGGCCAGCAGCCGGCGCAGCGGCTGGGGCATGAACAGCGCCGCGCCAGCGGCCACCAGAACCACACCACCGGCACCAATGAAGGCATTGCGCCAACTGAAGCGCCGCTGCAGGGCCGTCGGCACCGTGCGGCGGGCCAGGGGAATGTCGTGGGGCTCAGTGGACTCCACCGACCGCAGGCGGGTGGCAGCGCGGGGGTCCGGCAACGGCGACTTCGGAACCCTCCCGGCGCTGGGCAAGCCTGTACTCCCGGGCGTCACCGATGGGGCGATGCTACCGGCGGGACCCTGCACCGCCAGCAGGGGGCCACACAGCGGTGTTAGCTTCGCGCCAACATCCT
Source organism: Cyanobacteriota bacterium (assembly GCA_041157425.1). GTDB lineage: Bacteria > Cyanobacteriota > Cyanobacteriia > PCC-6307 > Cyanobiaceae > Vulcanococcus. The sequence goes on from JBEBCX010000075.1 coordinate 1,000, forward strand.
TCTGGCGGAGCGGGTTTCAAGATGTTGCGAGTCGCGGTGGTGGGCGGCGGCCCGAGCGGTTCCTGTGCTGCCGAAGTGCTGGCCAAGGCCGGCATTGAAACCTGGATCTTCGAGCGCAAGCTCGACAACGCCAAACCCTGTGGTGGTGCGATTCCGCTGTGCATGGTCGCCGAGTTCGACCTGCCGGAAACGATCATCGACCGCAAGGTCCGCAACATGAAGATGATCTCCCCCTCCAACCGGGAGGTGGACATCAACCTCGAGAACGAAAACGAATACATCGGCATGTGCCGCCGGGAGGTGATGGATGCCTTCCTGCGCAACCGTGCCGCTGAGCTGGGGGCCCACCTGGTGAACGGGCTGGTGACCAAGATCGACACCGGTGCCAACCGCCAGGGCCCCTACACGCTCACCTACTCCGACTACAGCGAAGGGGAAGCCACCGGCGAGACCCGCACCCTGGAGGTGGATCTGATCATCGGAGCCGATGGCGCCAACAGCCGTGTGGCCAAGGCCATGGATGCCGGTGATTACAACGTGGCCATCGCCTTCCAGGAGCGCATCAAGCTGCCGCCGGAAGAGATGAAGTACTACGAGAGCCTGGCCGAGATGTACGTGGGCACCGATGTGTCCCCCGACTTCTACGCCTGGGTGTTCCCCAAGTACGACCACGTGGCCGTGGGCACCGGCACGATGCAGGAGAACCAGAGCCTGATCAAAAGCCTTCAGGAGGGCATCCGCGAGCGGGCCAAGAAGCGCCTTGTGAACGGTGAGGTGATCAAGGTGGAGGCCCATCCGATTCCCGAACATCCCCGGCCGCGCCGGGTGGTGGGCCGCATGGCGCTGGTGGGTGATGCCGCCGGGTATGTCACCAAAAGCTCCGGTGAGGGCATCTACTTCGCGGCCAAGAGCGGCCGCATGTGCGCCGAGCAGATCGTGGAATCGAGCCAGGGCGGGCAGCGGGTGCCCTCCGAGGCCGACCTCAAGAAGTACCTGAAAAAGTGGGATCGCCAGTACGGCGCCACCTACAAGGTGCTGGAGATCCTCCAGAACATCTTTTACCGCAACGACGCCGCCCGCGAAGCGTTCGTGGAGATGTGCGATGACAAAGACGTGCAGCGCCTCACCTTCGACAGCTACCTCTACAAGCGGGTGGTGATGATGAACCCGTGGCAGCAGCTCAAGCTCACCCTGCTCACCCTGGGTTCGGTGTTGCGGGGCAATGCTTTGGCGCCCCAGGGCTACAAGCCGGTGCCCAGCGCCGTGCGCGATGAGGCCGAGGTCAACGCCATGCTGGCCGTGAGCACCATCAAGGGCGGCATCCGCGTGCGCGGCCAGAAGGGCGATGCCCAGGCCGAGGGCAGCGATGCCGAAACCCGCGAACCGGCCCTGAGCCGCTGAGCTGTTCTGCTGAACTGGCCTCAGCCGCTCAGGCGGCTGAAATCCGCCAGAACTGAGGCCTGGTTGCGCAGCACGGCCAACAGGTTGAGCCGGTTGCTGCGCACGGCCGGGTCATCGGCCATCACCATCACGCTCTGGTCGCCATCGAAGAAGGCGGCCAGGGCTGAGGCACCGGCCGTGAGGCCCTGGGCCAGCAGGCCATAGCGGTCGGCGCTGGTGCCCGTGGCGATGGGCTCCAGGCTGTTCAACACCTGCAGCATGGCCGCCTCACTGGGCTGCTCAAACAGGGCCGGATCCACCACAGCGGCGGCGGAGAGCACGGTCGGGGCCAGGCTGCCCTTCTCCGCCAGCCGCGCGGCCCGGGTCACCACCGCCTGCACGGCCGCCAGCTCGCCGCTGCGGCGCAGGGCCACGAGCAGATCAGCCCGCTGGCGTGCATCGGCGGGGTCGCGCAGCACCCGCTCCAGGGGCACCGTGTCGCCCGCCACGGCCTGGGCCAGGTCGGCGTCGACGCCCGCCTCCTCCAGCAGGCTCAACAGCCGCTGCCGCAGGAACTCGGCCAGCTCCAGCGCCAGGGCTGGGGCATCCACGCCGCAGGCCGGCAGGATCTGGCTCCAATGGGCCGTGGCCCGCTCCAGCAGCGCCAGCAAATCGAGCGCCCACCCCTGCGACCAAAGAATCTGCAGCAGGCCATTGCCGGCCCGGCGCAGGGCGTAGGGGTCGGAGGAGCCGCTGGGGCGTTCCCCCTTGGCATAGATGCTGAGCAGCAGTTCGAGCCGTTCCGCCAGGGCCACCACGGCCCCGGCCTCAGAGGAGGGCAGGTCGTCGCCGGCCCCCCGGGGCAGGTAATGCTCAAGCACCGCCAGGGCCACCGCGCGGCCCTCCCCCTCCGCCAGCAGGTATTTGCCGCCCATCACCCCCTGCAATTCAGGGAATTCGCCCACCATCTGGCTCACCAGGTCGTGCTTGCACAGGTGGGCCGCCCGCCGGGCCGCCACCGCCGTGGCCGGCTCCAGCGCCAGTTGATCCAGCAGGGCGTCGGTGCACCACTCCAGCCGTTCCACCCGGTCGAGCAGTGAACCGAGCCCCTCCGCGAAGGTGACCCGCTCCAGCTGGTCGCGGCGGTCGATGCTGGCCACGGCCCGGTCGGCCTGAACAAAAAATTCCGCATCCGCCAGGCGGGCCTTGAGCACCCGCTCATTGCCCCGCTGAACCGTGGCCGCCGACTCGGGCAGGCCATTGCCGATGCACAGGAAACGGGGCAACAGGCTGTTGCGGGCATCGAGGGCCAGCGGGTCGCGCTCCGCATCGCGGCGGTAGAGGGGCACGTAGCGCTGGTGGGCGCGCATCACGGTGCTGAGCACCTCCGCGGGCAGGTCGAGGTAGGCGTCCTGCACCTGGCCCTCCAGCAGCAGGGGGGCCTCCACCAGGTCGGTGAGTTCGTCGTAGAGGGCTGGCGGGCAATCCGGCTGGGCCCCCAGCTGCCCGGCGGCCTGCTCCACCGCCTGGTGGATCCATTGGCTGCGGGCCCGCCGCTCCACCTGCACCCCCACCGCGGCGAGGGCATCGGCGTAGGCCTCGGCATGGGCAATGGGCACCGCCTCCGCCAGCAGGCGGTGCCCGCGGCTGTCGCGGCCCGCCACCACCGGCGGGTCACAGCTCTCCATCACCACCGGCAGCACGGCGTCATCGAGCAGGGCCACCAGCCAGCGCACCGGCCTGGAGAAACGGCTGTCCCCCTCCCCCCAACGCATGAAGCGACGGCCCTGAAGGCCTTGAATCCACTGCGGAATCCAGCCGGTCAAGAGCTCCTGGGCGGAGCGGCCGGGTTCGAGCACCGTGGCGAACACAAACGGCCCCTTGGGGGTGTCGCGCACCTCCAGGGCCTCCGGGGCCAGACCACAACGGTTGGCAAAGCCAATGGCGGCCGCCGTGGGCACCCCGTCGCTGAAGGCCTGGCCCGCCGGCGGACCCTTGCGGTCCTCCTGCAGATCGGGGGTGCGGGCCTCCAGGTCACGGATGGTCAGGGCCAGGCGGCGGGGGGTGCTGGTGCACTGGATCGCCCCATGGCCCAGGCGCGCCTCCCGCAGGTCGCGCTGCACCAGCTGCTCCAGCTGCGGCAGGGCCAGACGCGCGAAATCAGCCGGCAGCTCCTCGGTCCCGATCTCGAGCAGAAAGGTCGACACGCAGGCAGCCCACAGCAGCCGCCCACTGTATTGAAGCGATCATCGCCGCAAGCCAGCCGGGAAGCGTGTTTCGCTACGGTCGTTGGTTGGTAGCTGACCAGCGTGTGACCGTGACGGCAGGGACAGAACGGCAGTTTTCCCCCTGCATCGCCACCGGGGCGGAGCGCAGCAAGTTTGAGCAGCTCAAAGCCGACAGCGATCACCTGCGTGATCCCCTGCTGGAGGAGTTGTCCAACACGCTGCCCCAGTTCAGCGATGGCGCCGTCCAGCTGCTGAAGTTCCACGGCAGTTACCAGCAGGACAACCGCGACAACCGCCAGAAGGGCCAGGACAAGGACTGGCAGATGATGCTGCGGCTGCGCAGCCCCGGCGGGCGCATTCCCGCCTCGCTGTATCTGGCCCTCGACGAGCTGGCCGACCGCCTGGGCAACGGCACCATGCGGGCCACCACCCGCCAGGCCTTCCAGCTGCACGGCGTGCGCAAGCACAACCTCAAGGAGGTGATCGGCACCATCGTGCGGGGCATGGGCTCCACCCTGGCCGCCTGCGGCGACATCAACCGCAATGTGATGTGCCCCGCCGCCCCCTACGACAAGGGGGCGTACCCGGCCGCTCGCCAACTGGCCGATGACATTGCGGACACCCTCTCCCCCCAGGCGGCGGAAGGGGCCTACCTCGACCTGTGGGTGGATGGCGAGCTCAGCTACCGGCTCAAGCCCCGCCGGGCCGTGAAGCAGGTGCGGGAGCGTCAGCAGCAGGGGGCTGTGTTCAGCGGTGACGCCAGCGAGCCCCTCTACGGCGGCACCTACCTGCCGCGCAAATTCAAATGCGCTGTCACCGTGCCCGGTGACAACTCGGTGGATCTGCTCACCCAGGACATCGGCCTGGTGGCCTTTGCCGACGCCGGCGGCGCCCTCAAGGGATGCAACGTCTACGTGGGTGGTGGCATGGGCCGCACCCACAACAAGGAGGAGACCTTCGCCCGCACCGCCGACCCCCTCGGCTATGTGGACGCCGAGCATGTGCTCGACCTGGTGCAGGCCATCCTGGCCCTGCAGCGCGACTACGGCGACCGCCAGACCCGCCGCCACGCGCGCATGAAATACCTGATCCACGATCAGGGCATCGCCTGGTTCAAACAGGAGCTCAAGCGCCGCTACTTCCCCCATCCGATCAAGGGGATGCGCCTGGAGCCGAAGGCCAAGCTGGAGGATTACCTCGGCTGGCACCGCCAGAGCGCCGGCCTCTGGTTTGTGGGGATCCCGCTGCTGTGCGGGCGGTTGTCCGGCGATCTGAAACGGGGCCTGCGGGAGCTGGTGGCCACCTACCAATTGGAGGTTCGCCTCACCCCCAACCAGGACCTGCTGCTCTGCAACATCGGCACGGCGCAACGGGCCACGCTGCGGGAGGCCCTGGCGGAGCTCGGGATCACCACCCCCGAAGAGCCCTCCCTGCTGGCCCGCCATGCCATTGCCTGCCCCGCCCTGCCGCTGTGTGGATTGGCGGTGACCGAGGCCGAGCGCATCCTGCCGGAGGTGCTGGATCGCCTGGATGCCCAGCTGCGCCGGTTGGAGATCAGCAAGTCAATCCTGGTGCGCATGACCGGCTGTCCCAATGGATGCGCCAGGCCCTACATGGCCGAGCTGGGGCTGGTCGGCGATGGCGTGAACCAATACCAGCTGTGGCTGGGGGGAACCCCCAACCTGCAGCGGCTGGCGGAGCCCTACCTGGAGCGGATGCCGCTGGAGCGCTTGGAGTCGACGATCGAACCGCTCTTGCTGGGCTGGAAGGCGGCCGGTGGTCGCCGCAGCTTCGGCGATTACGTCCACAAGCTGGGCCGCAGCAACGTGGTGTCGCCAGGATTCACACGCACCCCCGCCAACGAGCATTCGTACCGCGATCCGCAGGTGGCCGCTGCCCGCAGAAGCCTGGTTCCCGCTGGTCGCATCGGCACCCCGGTGGACATGGCCCAGGTCATTGCGTTTCTGGCCAGCGACCGGGCCGAATACGTGAATGGGCAAGATGTCGCCGTAGACGGCGGTTTCGTCAACAGCCTGATGTTGCAGGTCCCGGAGGCCCCCAGGAACTGAGGGCGCAGTGGCCCGTTCATTCCAGCGAGATGTTTCTGGACGAGGAAAT
>JBEBCX010000076.1:0-6700 GCA_041157425.1 Cyanobacteriota bacterium
CCGCCGCGGAAGCGGTTGGCATGGGAACAGCTTGGTCCGAGACTTGCTGAGATCTACCGAAGGCGACCTACTTGGATACGGAGCCCATCAATCGCCCGCCATCCCCTGGCTGGGGGCCGATCCTATTTCTTTGTGCTTTTTTGGCTATAGGTGGATCATTCCTTTATGAGCAGTTCCGCCATAAAGGACGTGGTTCAGGAAGTGGAGTCGAATACAACCAGGATGGAAGTATTCGCTCAGTCAGCGATGAGCGAGCGGAGCAGGCTCTAAGGCGTTTGGAGTGCTTTAACCGCCTGGGTGACAACCCCACTTCATCCGAGGAAGTGGACTGCGCGACCTTGCCTTAACGCGTCCCCGCTGCTGATCGCTGGCTGAGGGGTGCCCTCGCCACCCGTAGGGGCTACCGTCCGCGCACTCCGCGAACTCCCCTGCCGTGGCCCCCGGTGCCGTTGATGCGACCCCCTCCGGTGTGCTGGTGTCCGACTGGATCGCCACCCGCGGCTGCGCCAAGTCCAGCGCCTACAAGTGGCTTGGAATTCTCGGGATTCGGCCCCGCCGTGAGGTGAACCGCGCCACCGGCAAGGTGGAGAGCTGGCTGACCGATGAGCAGGCCGCCACGCTCACCGCCTACGCCGAAGCCCTCAGCAAGGGGGCTAAGCCGAGCGAGGCCCTGGCCGTGATCGGACGGGGGCCGGTGGTGGCAGCGCCGCAGGTGCCGGGGTGGATGCCCCCTGCGGGATGGGAGCCGATGGCCCCGGAGCCGGAGTCCGCGGATTCTGAAGACGACGCCTACGACGCCCTGGAGCTGCTGGGCAAGCGCCTACGGGCCCTGCGGGATGCAGTGGAGCTGGGCGCTCCGCTCACCACCCGTGAGGTGCGCCTGCTACTGGGGGCCAACCCCGGAGCTGAGCAGGTGAGCCGGGCCGGTGTGAGTGCCCGCCGTCTGGCCCGCAACCTCTGGCAGCTCAGCCGAGCAACCGAAGCCCGCCGGGAGAGGTGGTGAGCCGGGCCGGGCCAGTTGGCCCTGTAACCGTCCCAGCCCCTGTAACCACCCTGCGCCGTCGACGCTGGAGGGAATCGGGGGATTCATGGCCCCCTCAGTGGGACCCCCCCTCTGGAAGGACCCATGAGGGGGTGGCCGTGGAGTCCGCGGATTCTGTGAACAATCCTCCGACTGGCCCATCCCCCTATTGCCGTACCATCCACAACGTCCGTAGTCTGTTGGTACAGCAGACGGGGCACCGTGGAACTGATCGCCTACTACCGAGTCAGCACCGCCCGCCAAGGTGAGAGCGGCCTGGGTCTGGAAGCGCAGCGGGCCAAGGTGCAGCAGATGGCCGCCGAGCGTGGCGCTGAGGTGGTGGCCGAGTTCGTGGAGATCGAGTCGGGCCGCAAGGCCGACCGCCCCCAACTGGCCGCGGCCCTGACCGAAGCCCGCAAGCGTGGCGCGGTGGTGGCCGTCGCCAAGCTCGACCGGATCGCTCGGGACGCTGAGCTGGTGCTGCGCCTGAGCCGGGAGGCCGCGGCCAATGGGATGGGCGGCTTCCTGTTCTGTGATCTGCCGGATGTGGACGCCACCACCGCCGCGGGCCGGATGGTCCTGACCGTGATGGCTTCGGTGGCTGAGTTTGAGGCCCGCCGGATCAGCGAGCGCACCCGTGAGGCCCTGGCCGCTGCTGCTGCCCGTGGCGTGAAGCTCGGGGGGCTGCGCCCCGGAACGATCAAGACCAACGAAGCCGCCAAGACCAAGGCCGCGGCAGACGCTGAGCAGCTCCGCCCGGTGCTGGAGGCCCTGGCCGCCAAGGGCGCAAGCCTGCGGGAGATGGCCCAGGCCCTGGCCGGTGCTGGCCGCCGCACCCGCAACGGTGAGCCCCTCAGCCCCACCCAGGTGCGCCGCCTGTTGGATCGGTTGCAGATCGGCTGACCGTTGGCGACCGCGGACAGCGCGAACAGCGGAGACCGCCCAGTGGTGGCCTGGGGTCTTGCCTACGGATTCCCCCGATAACCTGAGGGGAGTTCGCATGTGTGGCGATGGTGGAGCACCGCCCCCAGCCCTTCCAACTGATCGAGCAACGGGCCCCCGGTAGTCCGATGCGCCCGGTCAACCTGAAACTCCCCGGCGATGTGGTGGATCAGCTCCACCGGCAAGCCGAGCGGCTGCGCTGCTACCCCTCCGCCTTGGGCCGTGCCCTGATCGCCCAGGGGCTGGCCGAGCTGGCTGCAACTGAGCAGGATGGCTGAGGCCGTGGAGTCCGCGCACTCTGCGAACAAGTGAAAACCACCGCGCCAAAGAAAGTAACAACGATCCGGCAATGTTTGCCTGTTGTTGATGCTTAACGGGTCCCTTTTGTGTTATTTAGCGTGGGTTATTCGCAGCCGCACAGTATCGCTACCGTCGGCAAAAATACTTTGCGACAACACAGAAAGGGCAAAAACAGGCGCGGTTGATGACAACAACCCCCTCCCCGTGTCTCAGCCACAACGGGGCCACCACAACAACGCTACGGAGGTGTCGCAAATGGCAGCCGTTCCCATCGCCGAAGCCGCCCGCCGCATCGGGCACCGGAGCCGCAGTCAGCTCTACCGGCTGATCGACGCCGGGAGCCTGCGGGAGTATCTGCGCCGCGGGCCCACTGGAGCCCGGCTGCTGGAGCTGAAGCCCCAGGGGCTGCCGACCCTGGCCGAGCGTGTGGCCGAGTGCACTCAACCTCGGATCAACAGCGCCCCCAGGCCGAAGCCGGAGCCCAGGGCCACCGATGCGCCGCGGCCCTTCGACGTGATCGCAGAGCTGTGGGCCCCGATCACGCCGCGGATCAATGCGGAGCTGATTGCTCAGGGCTTCATTCCCTTATCGGCTGAGCAGCTCCAAGCCGTGGTGCGGGCCGCTGATGACGCCATCCGAGACGATGCCCCCGAGTGGGACCCCGAGACGAGGGAGTGGTGGGCCGCGGCCCTGGAGGATGCGTCCCCGGCTGACCCCTGCCCCGACCCGTGGCGGTGTCAGCACTGCGGGGAGCCTTGGCACACAAGCCACCCGGACTACCGCCAGGCCCCTGCGGTGGCGGCCTATGTGGCCGAGCTACGGAAGCGTCACGGAGTCGCGTCCGTGGAATCCGTGAACGCCGCGGCCTAAGCGCCAGGGATGGGGCTATGGCGTGCATGGGGCAACCCTTGCCACCGCCGCTAGCGTGAGTGGAACCGTAAAACGTGAGGCCATGGCGCAAGCCAACCGCCAACAGCAGACAACGGCCCGGCTGGTGATCGCCAATGCGCGTGTCACCGCCACCGAGCGAGCCCACCTCCAGCAGGTGGCATCCGCCCGCTCCACCACCGTCAGCGACCTGATCCGTCAGGCCCTGGCCCGCGATGGAGCACTGCCCGCTCAGTAACGCCTGAAAAAGCGAAAGGCCCTCGGAGTGGAGTCCGAGAGCCTTCCTGAAAACCCAGAACCCCCGACTGCTTGGAAACCGGAAAGGGGTTGCTGGAACCACCAGTGAGAGAGCACCGATGTTTGGTTCAGCAGTGGCAGGGGGTGGAGCCCCTACCGCTACCGAGGGGATGACCCCCCGTTCCCCGGAGCGTAACCCGAAGGGGCTACCCCGTCGACGGTGTGCGGCTGATACGCCACGAGTCTCAATAGATCAACAACCGCGGCAGCCAGGGGAAATCCCTTTTGCTGACTACATTCTGCCGGGCCAAGCGGTGGCCGCGGCCTGTGATGGCGCCTGCCGTGTCAGCACCGGAGCCGGTGGCTGGGGCTACCTGATCCGCCTGGCCGATGGCCGGGTGATCGAGCAAGGGGGCCAACACCCGGCGACAACCAACAACCGGATGGAAATGACCGCGGCGCTGGAGCTGCTGCGGGCTCTGCAGGGGCTGGAACTGCCCGCCGAGGGGCTGCGGATCAAGACCGACTCCCGCTACCTGCTCGACGGCCTGACCCGCTGGCTGAGCGGTTGGAAGCGCCGGGGGTGGCGCACCGCTGAAGGCGAGCCGGTGAAGAACCGGGATCTGTGGGAGCTGCTGGAGCAGGCCGCCGCGGCCCTGCCTGCGGTGTCGTTCGTGTGGGTCAAGGGCCACAACGGCGACCCCGACAACGAAGCCGCCGACCGGATCGCCACCGACTGGGTAGATGGTCCGCAGAGTCCGCGGATCCTGCGAAATGCTTCGGAAATCAGGGGGGAGGCTGATCCGACTGGCAGCGCCTGGGACGTGGCCGCATCCCCCGATGGGGTGATTCCTGCTCACCTGATCGAGTGGGTGGAGGGGAGCGCCGTCGCCACTGAGCTGGCCGCGGCCAACCTCCAGACCCTCCGCGGCCCGGAGGTGATCGAGGCCCTCGCTGGTGATCGCTGGGACGCCCTGGGCGGCCATGCCCAGCAATACGCCACCGGAGCGGTGCAGCGCCTGCTGCGGCCCCTGGAGCCCCTCGCTGAGGCCGGTGGCTGGTGGTGCTCCGGCCTGGACCCCTTGGCCGACTGGGCACCGATGGCCTGGGGTCAGTTCAAAGCCGACCGGCCCCGCTGGGATATCGAGCGCAACCGCGCCCGCAAGTACGAAGCGCCCCTAGGGGTGCCGACCCGCTCCACCTGGCTGCGGGTGCCTGCTGCTGTGGCCCAGCGTGTGGCGGATCGCTGGGGGCTGGAGCTGCCGTCCGCGGTGTCTGCGGACTCCACGGGCTGCGGTGGTGCGTTCTGGCGCTGGGTGGCCGCAGAGCCCCGCCTGCCGGTGGTGGTGACGGAGGGGGCCAAGAAAGCCGCGGCCCTGCTGAGCGCCGGGGTGCCTGCTGTGGCGCTGCCCGGTGTCGACAACGGGGCCAAGCGCACCGGAGAGAAGAGCCCCGATGGCCGCCGCACGGGCCCGGTGGAGCTGCTGCCGGATCTGGCCGCCCTGCCCTGGGGCAAGCGCCGCGCCTGGGTGCTGTTCGACTGGAGCGACAGCGAACGGGGCCGCCGTGATGTTGCCCGCGCCGCCCGCCGCCTGGGCCGCCACCTGCGAGCCGCTGGGGCCGTGGTGGAGGTGGGCACCTGCCCCGGCCCCCACAAGGGCGCAGACGATCACCTGGCCGCCGGGGGCACCTGGGAGCAGCTCGCCGCTGCCCTGGGCCCGATCACCGCAGAGCCTGAGCTGCCCCGCCTGCGCCGCCCGGACGTGATCGCCGCGGCTGGGCAACTGCTGGAGCACAGCGCACCGATCCCCGCGCCGGAGGTGGCCCCGCTGGTGGCGATGGCCGCGCCGATGGGCACCGGCAAGACCCGGAGCACCGCCGCCGCTGTGGCCGAACCGCTGGCCGATGGGGTGCCGGTGCTCAACCTCACCCACCGCACAAGCCTGGGCCGCGCTCAGTCCGAAGCCCTAGGGCTGCCCTGGGCTGATGAGGCCAAGCCGGGCACCGTGGAGCGCCTGCAGGGGCTGGGGCTGTGCTTCGACTCCGCCTGCCCCTCCAGTGGCCTACGGATCAACCCCACCGACTGGAGCGGCCCCGATGGCCGCGGCCCGGTGGTGGTGGTCGATGAGTGGGCCCAGGGGGTGGAGCACCTGCTGCTGGGCACCGGAACCGCCGTGGCCCCCCGCCGTGTGGAGGTGCTGGAGACCGTGGCCGCACTGATGCGCGATGCCCGGCAGGTGATCGCCTCTGATGCCCAACTGAGCGGCCCGGCCCTGCAACTGCTGGAGGATCTGACCGGCAACCGGGCCCACCTGATCGGTAGCGCCCATCGCCCCTTTGCTGGCCGCCGCTTCCACTGCCCCGAGGGGCTGAGCACGAAGCAAGCCAACCAACAGGCCCGCGCCAAGCTGGCCGAGCTGATCGCCCAGGGCCGCCCCTTCCTCTGCTGGACAACCGCCCAACAGGCCGGAAGCAAGAACAGCGCCCAGAACCTGGCCCGCTTCCACCTGCAACAGCGCCCCGGAGCCCAGGTGCTGGTGATCGACAGCGAGCACCCAGACGAAGCCGCCCGGCTGGCTGCTGACCCCGATGGCGTGGCCGCGGCCTATGACGCGATTTATTGCAGCCCTGCGATCAGCTCCGGGCTCTCCATCGAGCTGCAGGGGAACTTCGCCGCCGTGCTGCTGCTGAGCGGTGGCACCGTGGCCCCCGAGCATGTGGCGCAGGCCGCGGCCCGTGTCCGGGATACCGGCTGCCCCGTGTGGTGCTTCGCGCCGGAGCGGAGCCCAGGCGATCACCTGCGGATCGGGTCGGGCGATCTGGAACCCGCCGCGCTGCTGCGGAGCCTGGGGAGCTGTGAGCGCCACCTGCTGGCCGACCTGATCGCCGCCGGGGGCTACGACCCGGAGACCAACAACCCCGGCCCGTGGCTGCGCTGCTGGCTGGAGCTGGCCGCATCCCGCAACCGTGCCCGGTTGGCCTACTCCGCCACCGTCCGCGGACTCTGCGAACGGGAGGGGTGGCAGGTGATCGTCACCACCGAAGCCGTCGACGAAGCCCAGGCCCAGACCGTGAGCGTGGCGCTGGAGGGGATCGCAGAGCAGGCCCAGGCCGCAGAGGATCAGGCCGTGATCGAGGCCGAGCCGCTCACCGCTGCCGAAGCCGCCGAGCTGGGCAAGCGCCGCAACCTCAGCCCCTCGGATCGGGCCAAGCTCCAGCGCCACCGGATCGCCGCGGCCTGGGGGCTGGGTGCTGCTGATCCAACCCCCGAGCTGCTGGAGGCCCACCGCGACCGCCGAAGCGAACGGGGCC
>JBEBCX010000077.1:0-13272 GCA_041157425.1 Cyanobacteriota bacterium
CCCAGCCGGCGCTGTTCGTGGTCGAATCGCTGCTGGTGGATGGGCTCAAGGCCCAGGGCCGCAACGCAAATCTGGTGGCGGGCCACAGCCTCGGGGAACTGGTGGCCCTCTACGCCGCCGGGGTGTTCGACGCCCACACCGGTCTGCAACTGATGAAGACCCGCAGCGAGCTGATGGCCGCCGCCGGGGGCGGCGCCATGACCGCAGTGATGGGGTTTGACCGCGGCCAGCTGGAGGAGCTGGTGGCCGCCACCGACGGGGTGGTGATCGCCAACGACAACAGCAGCGCCCAGGTGGTGCTCTCCGGCAGCCCCGAGGCGGTGGCGGCCGTGAGCGCTGCGCTCACCTGCAAGCGGGCCATCCCCCTGGCGGTGAGCGGCGCCTTCCATTCCCCCTTCATGCAACAGGCCGCCGATGCCTTCGCCGCGGCCATCGCCGCGGTGCCCTTCGCCGATGCGGCCATCCCGGTGCTGAGCAACACCGACCCCACGCCGGAAACCCGCGGCGATGCCCTCAAGGAGCGGCTGCGCAGCCAGATGACCACCGGGGTGCGCTGGCGCGAAACCATGGAGCGCTTCAGCGCCGATGGCATCGCCACCGCGGTGGAGATCGGCCCGGGCAACGTGCTCAGCGGCCTGATCAAGCGCAGCTGCGAGGGCATCACCACCGCCCAGATCGCCGGCTCCGCCGACCTGGGGCTGTGAACCGACCGGTGCAGGCGGTGAAACGGGTGCTGCGGCGCCGCCGCAAGCCGGCGGAACCGCCGGCCCTGCTGCGCACCCCCAAACCCAGCCTCACCTACCGGCTGGTGAGCTATCTGCTGGTGTTCCCCATCTACCGGCTGCTGTTCCGCGGCCGCACGGCGGGCAACACCAACGTGCCCCACGAGGGGGCCCTGGTGGTGGTGGCCAACCACGGCTCCCACCTCGACCCGCCGCTGCTGGGCCATGCCCTGGGGCGGCCGGTGGCCTTCATGGCCAAGGCGGAGCTGTTCCGGGTGCCGCTGCTGGGCACGATCATCCGCGCCTGCGGGGCCTACCCCGTGGCCCGCGGCGCCAGCGACCGCGAAGCCATCCGCACCGCCACCGACCGCCTGGACCAGGGCTGGGCCACCGGGGTGTTCATCGATGGCACCCGCCAGGCCGATGGCCGCGTCAACAACCCCCAACCCGGGGCGGCCCTGCTGGCGGCACGGGCCGGGGTGCCACTGCTGCCGGTGGCGATCATCAACAGCCACCGGGCCCTGGGCACCGGCTCGCGGCGGGCGCGGCTGCTGCCCATCCACATCCGCATCGGGACGCCGATCCCAGCGCCGGCCTCCCGCCGCCGCGCCGACCTGGACGCCGCCACCGCCGCCTGCCAGGCACAGATCAATGCCCTGCTGGATCAGGGGTTGATCAGCGAGGCTGCAGCTCTTCCAGCCACGGCCCAAAGCGCGCTGCCGCCCAGCCCCTGAGGTCACGGCCGGTGAGCACCCACAGGGCCGCCCGGGCGCCATCACCCCACACCTTGCTGCGGCCCTCCGGCACGCAGCGGCTGCCGCAGGGCACGGGCACCGGGGTGAGGCTGATGCCGCGGCTGCCCGCCACCACCCGGCCCACCAACAGGGCGCGGTCCATGTGGTCGCTGCTGGTCACCAGCAGCACGTGGCGCACCTGGGCCCGCTTCAGCTCATCCACCAGCGAGGTGAAGTTGCTGAGGGTGTCGGTGGCGCGGTAGTCGAGCTGGACGCGGCGGGAATCGAGCCCCTGGCGGCCAAACAGCCAGTGGGCGTATTCGGGGTTGCTGCCGCCGCTCACCAGCACCGGCAGACCATCACGGCGGGCCAGGTCCGCCGCCACCCGCTCCCGTTCCACATCCCCGCCGAGCACCAGGATCATCTGGGGCGGCGGCACCGGCGGCAGCCACAGGCCGCGGGTGAGCCACACCAGCGCGGCCGCCCCCAGCAGCAGCCACAGGCGGCGGCCCCGGCGGCGCCGCGGCCGCTGTCGCGATCGACGTGGCTGCCCCTGCCGACCCTGGCGCGCCGGCATCAGAGCCCCTCCACAGGAGAAGTTGGGTAGAGCGGCAGCACCGGCCCCCAGGGGCCGGGCAGCTGGGCCGCCGCGGCCGCCTGGCCCAGGGCCAGGAGCTCGGCGGTGTCCGCCTCCGGATCCACCACCGCCGGGCGGCAGGGCTCCTCGGCGGTGGCGGGTTGCCAGGGCTGCGGCATGCGGAACAGACGCGGGGCCTGCAGCTCCGCCAGCCCGCCCAGGGCCTCAGGCCGGGGTCCGTAGGCGCCGGCCACCGTGCCGCGGCGCGGCAACTCCTGGGTGAGCCAGAAGCGCGGCACCCCCGCCAGCGGGCCTCCCCCCAGGGCCAACCGCCGGGCGATCAACAGGGTGCTGCTGAACCCATGCAGGGGGATCGCCAATTGCTGAGCCAGGGTGCGGGCCAGCACCACCGTGAGCCGGGTGCCGGTGAAGCCGCCGGGGCCTGTGGCCACCACAAGCCGCCCCAGCTGCCGCCAGCGCTCGGCGGGCAGCAGCTCCTCCAGGCAGGGCAGAAGGTCGTTGGAGAGGCGCCGCCCCAGGGGAAAACTCGCCAGGCTGGGGGCCTCCGTGGCGCCCAGGGGCTGCAGGCCCACGGCCAGGGTTTCGCTGGAACTGTGCAGAGCCAGCAGCAAGGGTTCCCCGCTCATGTGGGGACGGCCTGATCCGGGCGGAGCCGCTGCCACCGCCCTGGATCAGCGGCAAAACTGCCGCAGGCGCGCACATCCCACTCCACCCCCACCTGGCCCTGCGGCAAATCAACCACCTGCACGTGAATTCGGGGCTCCTGGGGTGCAAACGCAGGCGTGTCGCTCAGATGGGGCACGCCATGCTGACGCTCCACCGCGTGGTAGGCCTGGCACTGGTCCACCCAGCGGCAGTCCACGCAGATGCACATGCCAGGCGCCGCCGCCGCTGAAGCCATTGTGCCCCCTGCGGCCATCCCGCCCGAGGCCACGGCGCCGCAACTGGCGCAGCTGGCCTGGCGGCGGCTGCAGCCCCAGGCCTGGCCCCTGCCCCCGGAGGCCTTCCCCGCCGGAGCCGCCCTGGTGGGGGGTGCCGTGCGCGACGCCCTGCTGGATCGCTTGCCCCAGCAGCCCGACCTCGATCTGGTGGTGCCGGAAGACGCCATTGCCCTCTGCCGCCAGCTGGGGCGCCGCCACGGCGGCAGCGTGGTGGTGCTGGATGCGGAACGCTCGATCGCACGGCTGGTGATCCAGGGCTGGAGCATCGACCTGGCCCGCCAGGAGGGCGACAGCCTCGAGCAGGACCTGCGCCGCCGCGACTACCGCCTCAACGCCATGGCCCTGCCGCTGGGGCCGGAGGCGCAGCTGCTGGACCCCCTCGAGGGCCTGAGCGACCTGCGCCGGGGGCAGCTGATGGCCGTGGCGGAAGCCAACCTGCTGGATGACCCCCTGCGGCTGCTGCGGGGCGTGCGGCTGGCCAGCGAACTGGGCTTTGCCCTGGAACCCCAAACCCAGCACTGGCTGAAGCACCACCACGCCTGCCTGGCGGCGGTGGCCGGGGAGCGGGTGCTGGCGGAGCTGGACAAACTGGCCGCCAGCCCCGGCGGTGCGGCGGGGCTGCGCCAATGCCTGGCCTGGGGGCTGCTGGAGCCCTGGCGGGCCCCAACCGCCGCCGGCACCCCCCAGGCTGAGGCCCTCCTAGAGGGGCTGGGGGCCGCTGAGGCGCAGCGGCTGGGGCTCAGCTCGGCCGAGGCGCAGCAGGCCCTGCCGCTGGCGCGGTTGGCGGCGGTGCTGGATGGGGCCGGGCTGCGGCGCCTGCGCAGCAGCCGCCGGCTGCAGCAGCGGGTGGAGCAGCTGCGCCGCTGGCGCCAGCGGCTGGGGGCCGAAGCCCCCGCCCAACGGGCGGAACGCCTCTCGGAGGTGGAACGGCTGCGGCTGCAGCGCGACCTGGAGGACGACCTGCCAGCCCTGCTGTTGAACTGGCCCACGGCGGCCGCCACCACCTGGCTCGCGCGCTGGCGCAACCCCGACGACCCGCTGTTTCACCCGCGGGCCGCCATCGACGGGCTCACCCTGCAACGGGAACTGGGGTTGCCGGCCTCACCGCGGCTGGGGGCCCTGCTGCAACACCTCATGCAGCTGCGGGCGTTTGGGCGGCTGAACGGCCGTCTGGAGGCCCTGGAGGCGGCCCAGCGCTGGCTGGCCGCCCACCCGGCGGATGGCGATGCGGCACCGCGCCGTGGTTAACTTTCCGAGCAAAGGCGTTACTTAACGACCTCAAACACGCCAGGCCTGAATGGGACCTCGGTGGTGCGAGCGGCGCAACGGAAACGGTTATCACGGATCCTGCAGCTGAGTCTGCACTTGAACCAGCACCAGAAATCTGCGGCGCAATCTGCAGCTGAATTCCTGAGCACATCGCTTCAACAACCCTCCGCAACCAGGTTTTCCCTGGTATCGCTGGATGGTTCTGAAACCACGCGGTCTCGAGACCTGGCAACACTTCCTTCTCCCCTGTCCTGATCCCCATGAGCGTTCGCCTCTACGTCGGCAACCTGCCGCAGAGCTTTGACACCCAAGAGCTCGATGCCCTGTTTGCCGCTGTGGGGGAAGGCATTCGCTTCAAGGCGGTGCAGGACCGCGAAACCGGTGCCGGCCGCGGTTTCGGCTTCGCCAACGTCGACACCGACACGCTGGCCGATGCGGTGATCGAACAGCTCAACGGCCGCGACTTCGGCGGCAACGCCCTGCGGGTGGAGCGCTCCGAGCGCCGTGATGAGCGCCGCGGCGGCCCCAACGATCGCCGCCCCGCCGCCGGCAACGCCGTGGCCCGCAAGGCCGTGAACAAGGTGGTGCACCGCGACGATGTGGAGGCCGGCGCCCCCGACCCCCGCTGGGCCGGCGAACTGGCCAAGCTCAAGGGCCTCCTCGACGGCCAGAAGGCGGCCGTCTGATCACGATGCAGGAAGGCAGCTGGTCCTGGGGCAACCACCGGATCAGCTACCTGCGCGTGTCGCCCACCGGCGCCAGCCCTCCCCCCGGGAGGGCTGTGCTGTGTGTGCATGGCTTCGGCGCCTCCAAGCGCCATTGGCGCCACAACCTCACCGCCCTGGCCAGCGCGCCCTGGCCAGCGGAGCGGAGGTGTACGCCATCGACCTGCTGGGCTTTGGGGCCAGCGCCAAACCGCCGTCGCAATTGGCGGGGGAGGCCGCCATCAGCGGCAGCGTGCGCTACGGCTTCGACCTCTGGGCGGAACAACTGGCGGCCTTCACCGAGCAGGTGATCCAAGGCGACCAGGGGCAGGCGTCACCCATCGCCCTGCAGTTGATCGGCAATTCGATCGGCGGCATTGTGGCCCTCAACGCCGCCCGGCTGCTGGAGCAGCGGGGCACCCCCGCCAAGCAGGTGATCCTGATTGACTGCGCCCAGCGGGAACTCGACCTCAAGCGCCTGGCGGAGCAACCCTGGAGCGCCCAGCTGGGGCGACCCGTGTTGATGGCCCTGGTGCGGCAGCGCTGGTTGATCGGCAGCCTGTTTCGGCTGCTGGCCCGGCCGGCAGTCGTGCGGCAGGTGCTGCAGCAGGCCTACCCCAGCGGCGGCCATGTCGATGAGGAGCTGGTGGAGCTGCTGGTGCAGCCGAGCCGCGACCCCGGCGCCAGCGAAAGCTTCCGCGGCTTCGTGAATCTGTTCGACGACTGGCTGGCCCCCCAACTGCTGCAGCACCTCGCCACCCCGGTGCGGATGCTGTGGGGCGAGGCGGATCCCTGGGAACCGGTGGCGGAGGCGCAGCGGTGGCAGCAAGCCTTTGCCTGCATCCAGGAGCTGACGGTGCTGCCGGGGCTGGGGCACTGCCCCCACGACGAGGCCCCCGAGCAGGTGAACCCGATCCTGAAGCGCTGGCTGGAGCTGGGCTGGGGCTAGCGGGCCTGGGCGATCACAAACGAGCGCGGCAGATCCAGCAGCTTGCCGGCGGTGGGCACATAGGCCCGGTGGTTGAACACGTCGTAGTCGAGCTCCTCGATCACATCGAGGATGCCCCGGTAGAGCCGCAGCGAGGCCCACACCGGCCAACGGGCATCGGGGGCCAGCCAGCGCACCCCCGCCTCGGAACGGGCGAACCAGTCACGGGCGCGGGCCACCTGGAAACGCATCAAAGCGCGCCAGGCATCGTTGAGGGTTCCGGCCAGCAGATCGGCCTCGCTGTAGCCAAAGCGCTCCAGGTCCTCCTGGGGCAGGTAGATGCGGCCGCGGCCCCGGTCTTCGCCCACATCGCGCAGGATGTTGGTGAGCTGGTTGGCGATGCCCAGGGCCACCGCGGCCTCGCTGGTGTCCGGGGCCTCACTCCAGGGGGCGGAGGTGTAGGCGGGGTCGACGCCCATCACCTCCTGGGTCATCAGACCCACGGTGCCCGCCACCCGGTAGCAGTAGAGGTGCAGCTGCTCAAAGCTGGCGTAGCGGGTGGTGGTGAGGTCCATCCGCATGCCCTCGATCATGTCGAGGTAGGGCTGCAGGGGTTGGGGATAGCGGGCCAGGGTGTCCACCATCACGCGGTCGAGCCCGTCGGTCACCTCGCCGCGGAACAGGGCGCGGGTGCGCTGCTCCCAGGCATCCAGCCGTTCCGCCAACTCCGCCACGGGCCTGGCCTGGGCCTCCGGGCTGTCCATCAGCTCGTCGGTGCGGCGGCACCACACGTAGATGGCCCAGATGGCGCGGCGCTTGGCCGGCGGCATCAGCAGGGTGCCGAGGTAGAAGGTTTTGGCCCACTCAGCGGTCCTGATCCAGCGAGGGAATCGCGCTGCCGGTGGTTGAGGCAACAACCACCGGCGCTCAGACCGCCACCGGGGTGGGGGCGGCCGCCGCCGAGGCCGCCAGGGGGGATTCGGCCACGGCCTGGGCACAAAGCTTGCCGCTCAGCACCGCCCCCTCCATCGACGCCAGATAGCGCTGCATGGTGTAGCAACCCGCCAGGAAGAAGTTGGGAATCGGGGACGTCTGGTCCGGGCGCAGCTGCTGGCAGCCGGGCACGGTTTTGTACACCGAAAGGGGTGTCTTCACCACGATCGCCTTGCGCAGCTTGGCCTGATCGTCACCACTGAAGTGCATCGGGAAGAGCCGCTTGAGCTCCTCCATGGTGGCGGCCACGATCTCATCGTCCGGGCGGCCGATCCAGTCCTTCGCCGGGGCAAACACCAGCTCCAGCATCGAGCGCTCGGGATCCTCGTATTCACGGCAGGTGTTGCTCATGTCGGCATACACGCTGAGCAGCGGGCTGCGGCTGAACAGCAGGTGGTCGATCTCGGTGAGCTTGCGGTCAAACCAGAGGTGGATGTTGATCACCGGCACCCCATTCAGCCCGTCGAGCTTCTTGAAATAAGGCATCTGCTTCCAGGGCTCCGGCAGCAGCAATTTGAACGGGTCCACCGGCATGGCGCTCACATAGGCATCGGCGTGGAGCGTGTAGCCCTCCTTGCCCTTGATGCCACCGATGCGAAAACCGCTGACGCTGCCATCGGCATTGAGCTCGATCTCCCGCAGGGGGGAGTCGAGGTGCACCTCACCGCCACGGGCGGTGACGTAATCCACGATCGGCTGGCAGAGGCGCTGGGGGGGATTGCCATCCAGAAACGCCATCTTGGAGCCATCGCTCTCCTGCAGGAAGCGGTTGAGGGCGGTGAGCACCACGGTGC
Source organism: Cyanobacteriota bacterium (assembly GCA_041157425.1). Lineage (GTDB taxonomy): Bacteria > Cyanobacteriota > Cyanobacteriia > PCC-6307 > Cyanobiaceae > Vulcanococcus. The sequence continues at coordinate 7,684 of JBEBCX010000077.1, forward strand.
TGGAGATCTCATCGGGGTCGATGAAGTTCAGCGCCTTGGCCATGGCGATGAACACCTCGTCGTTGACGCGCTCCGGGATGTTGTGCAGCCGCAGCCATTCGGTCCAGGAGTACTGATCACACTCCTCCACGTATTGCTGGCCGCGGAGCATGGCCGGCACCAGCCCCAGCCCAAAGGCGATCTTTTCGGGCCAGGTGAGCAGATCGTTGTTGCCCAGAATCGCCGCCACGCCATTGAGCGGAGCGGGCAGATCGGGGAAATCGAAGCGGCTGTAGGTGCCGGGGGTTTCCTTCTGGTTGAAGATCATCGAGTGGCTCTTCCACTGGAGCCGGTCCTCGATGTTCAGCTCGCTGAACAGCTGGCGCATGTTGCGATACGCGCCAAAAAAGATGTGCAGACCGGTTTCGTACCAGTCGCCGTCTTCGTCCTGCCAGGCGGCCACCTTGCCGCCGAGCACATCGCGGGCTTCCACCACCACGGGGGTGTGGCCGGCGTCGCAGAGGTACTTGGCACAGGCCAAACCGGCCAAACCAGCACCGGCAATGGCGACGCGCATGGGAAACCCCGAATCAGCACGCAACCTTAAGAGGCGCTCTCCAGCCGCTGTTGACCGCCAGCGCTGACGGGTTCCTAGAGTTGCCCCAGCCGGCACCCGCCCCGCATCCCGCCATGGCCGACTCCGCATCCGGCAGCACCCTGATCAAATCCACCACCCGCCACGTGCGCCTGTTCACGGCCCGGGTGGAGAACGGCCAATTGGTGCCCGATCCGAGCCAGCTCACCCTGGATCTCGATCCCGACAACGAATTCCTGTGGGATGCCAGCGCCCAGGACACCGTGCAGCAACGGTTCAAGGAGCTGGTGGAGGCCCATGCCGGCGCCGATCTCAACGATTACACCCTGCGCCGCATCGGTTCCGAGCTGGAGGGCAAGATCCGTGAGCTGCTGCAGGCGGGCCAACTGCGGTACAACCCGGATTGCCGGGTGCTGAATTACTCCATGGGCCTGCCCCAGGCACCCCAAAGCGCATGACCCGCTCGCGCGCTGGCCGCGGATACGACGACGATCGCTTCGATCGCTACGACGATCCGCGCGAGCGCCGCGGCCGTGACCCCTACGGCGACGGCCGCCGCGGCGGACGGCCCGGCGGTGGCCCCGGTGGCGCCAAGGGCGGTGGTCCCGGTGGCGGCCCCGGTGGCGGCGGCTTTCAGTTCAGTGTGGCCACCGTCGCCGTGCTGGCCGGGGTGCTGATCGTGGGGATCGGCATCGGCACCGGCCTCTCCAGCACCACCCAGGGCGACCAGGGCAACATCGCCAGCTCGCAGCAGCTGGACATGGCGGTGCCGGATCCGGAGTTCTGCCGTCAGTGGGGCGCCAGCGCCTTCGTGATGGACATCGAGCTGTACACCACGATGAACCCCAGTTCCAGCTTCGTGACCCAACCCTCCCTCAAGCCGGGCTGCGTGATCCGCCGGGAGAACTGGAGCGTGCTGCAGAAGGAGGGTGCGGTCACTGCTGAGCAGATGCGCCAGTGCAAACAGCGCATGAACACCTTCGCCTACATCGGCTCGGTGAAAGACAAACCAATCGTGCGCTGCGTCTACCAGACCGACATCACCGAGAACAAGTTCCTCACCAAGGGCGTGGCCGACGACACCGTGGGCGTGACCCCAGAGGCTGACCAGTTCTGATCCAGCTCAGTCGTCAACCAGCCAGGTCTGAGCCTCAGGCCTGAGGCTGAGGTTCCGGTGTCGCTGCGGGCTGGTTCTGCAGCAGGGGCCGGCGCAGGGGGCTATCGGGGCTGGCGAACACGGGCAGGATCTCCTTGCGGAAGGCATCCGCGGCCCGGGAGCAGTAGCGGGAGGGGTGGCTGATCAGCTTCAGCTGGCGGCGCACCGCGAGGTCGGCCAGGGCCGGACGGTGCAGGCTGCCGGCGGCCAGTTCCCGCTCGATCGACACCACCGGCAGGAAGGCGGCCCCGAGGCCACTCTGCACCGCATTTTTGATGGCCTCAAAGGAGTTGAGCTCCATCTCGATCTTGAGGCGGGCCACATCCAGGCCGGAGCGGGCCAGCAGCTGGTCCACCATCTTGCGGGTGGTGGACTGGGCATCCAGGCAGACGAACCCCAGCCGGTAGAGGTCGTCCTTGCTGAGTTCGGGGAGGCGGGCCAGGGGGTGCTTGGTGGGCAGCACCAGGGCCAGCTCGTCGCTGGCGTAGGGCACCACCTGCAGCAGTTCGTTGAGGTCGCTCGGCAGCTCCCCGCCGATGATCGCCAGGTCGATCTGGCCATTGGCCACGCTCCAGCCGGTGCGGCGGGTGCTGTGCACCTGCAACTGCACCGCCACATCGGGGTACTTCTGGCGGAACAGCCCGATCATGCGGGGCATCAGATAGGTGCCCGTGGTCTGGCTGGCCCCCACGATCAACGAGCCGCCCTTGAGGTTGTGCAGGTCGTCGAGGGCGCGGCAGGCCTCCTGGCACTGGCTGAGGATCCGATCGCAGTAGCTCAGCAGCAGATGCCCGGCCTCCGTGAGCTGGGCCTTGCGGCCGCCCCGGTCGAACAGCGAGACATCGAGCTGCTTCTCCAGGTTCTGGATCTGCAGGCTCACCGCCGGTTGGGTGACATACAGGCTGTCGGCCGCCTTCTTGAAGCTGCCCTCGCTGGCAATGGCCCGCAAAATGCGCAGCTGATCAAGGGTGAAGGGCAGATCAGCCATGCAGGGGCGCTGCGCTTCCGCGACGGTGGTGAACTCTAGGGGGGATCAACGGCGGCTCAGGCGACTGGCGAGAATCGCGTCACCCACCGCCAGGCCCTTCCGTGCAGCCCCCCCTGACGGCCCCGAGCGACCTGCACCACAGCAGCTGGGTGATGCTCGCTCTGCTGCTGGGCTTTGCCGTGCTGCACAGCGGCGGCGCCTCGCTGCGGGCCTGGGGGGCCGAGCGCATCGGTGAACGGGCCTGGCGTCTGCTGTTTGCCGCCGTGAGCATCCCGGCCGCCGTGGTGGTGATCGGCTACTTCCTGGCCCACCGCTACGACGGCCTCCGCCTCTGGAACCTGCAGGACCAGCCCTGGATCGTGCCGCTGGTGTGGGGCGGCACGGCCATCAGCTTTCTGTTTCTCTACCCCGCCACCTACAACCTGCTGGAGATCCCGGCGGTGCTCAAACCCCAGGTGCGCCTCTATGCCACGGGGATCATCCGCATCAGCCGCCACCCCCAGGCGGTGGGGCAGATCCTCTGGTGCGCCACCCACCTGCTCTGGATCGGCAGCAGCTTCATGGTGGCCGCCTGCGTGGGGCTGATCGCCCACCATCTGTTCGCCGTGTGGAACGGGGACCGGCGCCTGGCGAACCGCTTCGGCCCAGCCTTTGAGGAGCTGAAGGCCAGCACCTCGGTGGTGCCCTTCCGGGCGGTGCTGGATGGCCGGCAGACCCTCGTGCTGGCTGAATTCCTGCGGCCGGCCCAGCTGGGGATCGCCATCGCCATCGGGGTGTTCTGGTGGGCGCACCGGTTCATCGGAGACGGCGCCACCGCTTTTTCGCGCACGGCCCTGGCCCACTGGCTGGGCTGATCCGCACCCCCCAACAGAGCGGCAGAAAGCCAGCAAAGGCCTGCCTACACTCGAGCCGACTGCCCCAGCGCCGGATGCCCTCGCCCGCCGAACTCGCCTGGCTGATTCCGGTGTTGCCCCTGGCGGGGGCCTGCCTGGTGGGCCTGGGGCTGATCAGTTTCAACCGCACCATCAACCGGCTGCGCAAACCCGTGGCGCTGCTGCTGATCAGCTGCGTGGGCGCGGCGGCGGTGCTCAGTTACGCGGTGCTGGCCCAGCAACTGGCGGGGGCCGGCCCCACCGAGGTGCTGTTCAACTGGGCCAGCGCCGGCACCTTCACCCTGGAGATGGGCTTCCGGGTGGATGCCCTCGGGGCCGTGATGCTGGCGCTGGTCACCAGCATCGCCCTGTTGGTGATGGTGTATTCCGACGGCTACATGGCCCACGACAAGGGCTATGTGCGCTTCTTCACCTACTTGGCCCTGTTCAGCAGTTCGATGCTCGGGCTGGTGATCAGCCCCAACCTGCTGGAGATCTATGTGTTCTGGGAGCTGGTGGGCATGTGCTCCTACCTGCTCGTGGGCTTCTGGTACGACCGCGATGGCGCCGCCAATGCCGCCCAGAAAGCTTTTGTGGTGAACCGCGTGGGCGACTTCGGCCTGCTGCTGGGGATCCTGGGGCTGTTCTGGGCCACCGGCAGCTTCGGCTTTGAGGAGATCGGCAGCCGCCTGCAGGAGGCCATTGCCAGCGGCAGCGTCAGCACCGCCGTGGCGGTGCTGCTCTGCCTGCTGGTGTTCATGGGGCCGATGGCGAAATCCGCCCAGTTCCCGCTGCACGTGTGGCTGCCGGACGCCATGGAGGGCCCCACCCCGATCTCCGCCCTGATCCACGCCGCCACGATGGTGGCGGCCGGCGTGTTCCTGGTGGCCCGGCTGCAGCCGGTGTACGTGCCCTTCCCCCAGGTGCAGCTGTTCATTGCCGTGATCGGCACCATCACCCTGTTTCTGGGGGCGTCGATCGCGCTCACCCAGATGGACCTCAAGAAGGGCCTGGCCTACAGCACCGTGAGCCAGTTGGGCTACATGATGCTGGCCATGGGCTGTGGGGCCCCGGTGGCGGGCATGTTCCACCTGGTGACCCACGCCTTCTTCAAGGCGATGTTGTTCCTGGGTTCAGGCTCGGTGATCCACGCCATGGAAGAGGTGGTGGGCCATGAGCCGGTGCTGGCCCAGGACATGCGCCTGATGGGTGGGCTGCGGCGCTGGATGCCCGTGACCAGCACCACCTTCTTCATCGGCTGCCTGGCCATCAGCGGCATCCCGCCCCTGGCGGGCTTCTGGAGCAAGGACGAAATCCTGGGCCAGGCCTTCGGCAGCTTCCCGCTGCTCTGGGCCGCGGGCTTCCTCACCGCCGGCATGACCGCCTTCTACATGTTCCGGCTCTACTTCCTCACCTTTGAAGGGTCGTTCCGGGGCAACGACACCGCCCTGCAGGCCCAGCTGCTGACGGCCGCCGGCAAGGGCGGCGAGGAGCACGGCGATGGCCACAGCCACAGCCACGCCGAGCACCCGCACGAATCGGGTTGGCAGATGGCCATGCCGCTGGCGGTGCTGGCGGTGCCCTCGGTGCTGGTGGGCCTGCTGGGGGTGCCCTGGAACAGCCGCTTCGGCTTCCTGCTCGACCCCCATGAGGCGGCCGAAGTGGCGGAGCACTTCAGCTGGGGAGAGTTTCTGCCCCTGGCCGGCGCCTCGGTGACGATCTCCGTGGTGGGCATCAGCGTGGCGGTGCTGGCCTATGCCCTGCACCGGCTGGATTTGGCCAATGCCGTGGCGGCCCGCTTCCCCACCATCAACCGCTTCCTGGCCAACAAGTGGTATCTCGATGAGATCAACGACAAGCTGTTCGTGCAGGGGAGCCGCAAGCTGGCCCGCTCCGTGCTGGAAGTGGACTCCAAGGTGGTGGATGGGGTGGTGAACCTCACCGGCCTGGTGACCCTCGGCAGCGGCGAAGGCCTCAAATACTTCGAAACCGGCCGGGC
>JBEBCX010000078.1:0-6612 GCA_041157425.1 Cyanobacteriota bacterium
CGAGGCCCTCTGCCGCGACTTCGGCGTGCCGGTGATCATCGGCAACTGCGTCACCTATGAGGTGGCCCTCAAGCTGATGCGTGCCGGCGCCGCCGGCGTGATGGTGGGCATCGGCCCCGGTGCCGCTTGCACCAGCCGCGGCGTGCTGGGCATCGGCATTCCCCAGGCCACGTCGGTGGCCGATTGCGCCGCCGCCCGCGACGACTACTTCAACGAGAGCGGCCGCTACGTGCCGATCGTGGCCGACGGCGGCATCGTCACCGGCGGTGACATCTGCAAGTGCCTGGCCTGCGGTGCCGATGCCGTGATGATCGGCTCGCCGATCGCCCGCGCCGCCGAGGCCCCCGGCCGCGGCTTCCACTGGGGCATGGCCACCCCCAGCCCGGTGCTGCCCCGCGGCACCCGCATCAAGGTGGGCACCACCGGCAGCCTGGAGAAGATCCTGCGGGGCCCCGCGTCCCTCGACGACGGCACCCAGAACCTGCTGGGCTGCATCAAGACCTCCATGGGCACCCTCGGCGCCCGCACCCTCCAGGAGATGCAGCAGGTGGAGGTGGTGGTGGCCCCCTCGCTGCTCACCGAAGGCAAGGTGTACCAGAAGGCCCAGCAGCTGGGCATGGGCAAGTGATCCATCCCTGGTGAGGGGGTGAACAGCGGCGTTAGCCTCAAGGGCGTGCGGGCTTCGGCCCTCACACTCCTCACACCCCCTGGCCCGGCGCGTCCGGGCTTTCACTCTTTCGGCCCTGTCTTTGGGCATTGCAGCCAGCAGCCACGGGCCCTGACAGCGGTCCAACCCACCGGGTAACGAGTTTCAGCAGCCGCCGGGCCATCGCCGAACGGCATTGCTAGATTCCGAAAACCCTGTTCCCTCCTCGGATGTCCAGCGCCGCTGCCGTCACCGACGCTTCCTTCGAGCAAGACGTGCTCAAAAGCGATGTGCCCGTGCTGGTTGATTTCTGGGCCCCCTGGTGTGGCCCCTGCCGCATGGTGGCTCCGATCGTGGACGAAATCGCCAAGGAGTTCGAGGGCAAGATCAAGGTGTTCAAGCTCAACACCGACGAGAACCCCAACGTGGCCAGCCAGTACGGCATCCGCAGCATCCCCACGCTGATGGTGTTCAAGGACGGCCAAAAGGTTGACACCGTGGTGGGTGCCGTGCCCAAGACCACCCTTTCGGGCACCATCTCCAAGTACCTCTGAGCGCCAACGCTGAGCCCCTCCGAGCAAAGCCCCCTCGAGGCCCTCGCCGCCGAGCTGCCATCCCATCCCCAGCGGCGCGCGATTGAGCGCAGCGTGGTCAGCCTGTTGGAGATCGCCCGCAGCAGCGGCGACGCCGATGAGTGGCGCCTGATCAATGGCGCCCTGGCGGACATCCGCGACGGCCTGAGCGTGTTTGCGCCGCACCGGCTGACGCGCAAGGTCACGGTGTTTGGCTCCGCCCGCACCCCCAGCGACGACCCGGCCTACCGCCTGGCCCAGGAGCTGGCGGTGGAGGCGGTGCAGCAGGGCTTTGAGGTGATGACCGGAGCCGGCGGCGGCATCATGGAGGCCGCCAACAGTGGGGCCGGCTGCGACAACAGCATTGGCCTCAATGTGGATCTGCCGTTTGAACAGCACGCCAACCGCTACGTGAACGCCTGCGAGGGGCGGCTGCTGCACTTCCGCTATTTCTTCACGCGCAAGCTGTTCTTCCTGCGGGAGAGCGATGCCCTGGTGGTGATGCCGGGTGGGTTCGGCACCTTTGATGAGCTGTTCGAGTCACTCACGCTGATCCAGACGGGCCGCACCATGCCCATCCCCCTGGTGATGCTGGCGCCCCCCGGCGATCCCTTCTGGCGGGAATGGCTGGGGGAGATGCACCAAGCCTTGGCCAACCGCAGCCTGATCTCCCCGGAGGACACCACCCTGCTCAAGCAGGCCAGCTCCGCGGCTGAGGCCATGGCAATCATCAGCCGCTTCTACCGGGTGTTCCACGCCGCCCAATACGCCGAGGACTGCCTGGAGCTGCTGCTGCATGGCCAACTGAGCGGCCCGCAGCTGCAGCAGCTCAACCACACCTACGCCGAACTGATCCGGGAGGGCAGCATCAGCCAGGGGGAGAGCTGCGACAGCCGCGGCATCCTGCGGCCCTGCCTGCGGTTCCAGCTCGACCGCCGCCGCATCGGCCTGCTCTACCAGCTGCTGGATCACCTCAACGGCCTGCCCCTGGAGGGGCAGGCGGCGATCGAGCAACCTGGCCAACGCCTGAGCCCTACGCCCCAGCCATGACCCGCATCGGCCTGATCGACTACGGCATGGGCAACCTGCATTCCGTGCAGCGGGCGTTGGAGCGCCTGGGCTGCACGGTGGTGACGGTGCAGAGCGCCGCCGCCATGGATGCCTGCCGCGCCCTGGTGCTGCCGGGGGTGGGGGCCTTCGATCCGGCCATGGAGCGGCTGCACCAATCGGGGATGGTGCCCGCGATCCAGCGGTGGTGCGCCCAGGATCGGCCGCTGCTGGGGATCTGCCTGGGGCTGCAGCTGCTGTTTGACAGCAGCGATGAGGGGCAGCGACCCGGGCTGGGGCTGATCCGCGGCCATGTGGCCGCCCTGCCCCGGTGCCCGGGGCATCCGATCCCCCACATGGGCTGGGAGCCGCTGCTGCCCGCCACCGCCAGCCCACTGCTGCCCGCTGGGGCACCGGAGGCCTGGATGTATTTCGTGCACTCCTATGCAGCGGTGCCGGCGGACCCCGGCTGCGTCACCGCCCGGGTGGCCTTTGGCACCGAGGCGGTGACCGCCGCCGTGTGGCAGGGCAGCCTGGCCGCCTGCCAGTTCCACCCGGAGAAATCAGCGGAAGCGGGGGAAGCCCTGCTGCGACGCTGGCTCAGCTGGCTGGATGCGGAGCCGCCATGAGCCTGCGGCTCAGCGGTGGACGCAAGCTGCACAGCCCGCCGGGGCAAACCGCCCGGCCCACCCCCTCACGGGTGCGGCTGGCGGTGATGAACATGCTGGCGCCGCACCTGAACGGCGCCCGCTGGCTTGATCTGTGCTGCGGCAGCGGCGTGATGGGCTGTGAGGCCCTGCAACGCGGTGCGGCGGCGGTGGTGGCGGTGGACCAGGACCGCCGCATGGCCGCGACCGCCAAAGCCAACCTGGACTTGGTGGCCTCAGGGCTGGATCCGGCGCCGGCGGTGGCGGTGCTTCAGGAGGACGTGCGGCGTTGGCTGCAGCATCCCCAGCAGGTGGAGCCCTTCGATTTGATCTATGCCGATCCGCCCTATGCCGCCGGGCTCTACGGCGCCATCAGCGAAGCGGTGCGGGCGGGCCATTGGCTGCGGCCCACGGGCCTGATGCTGCTGGAGTGCGCCAGCGATGGGATTCCGCCGGTGGCGCCAGGCTGGGCGCTGCAACGGCAAAAGCGCTACGGGGGCAGCACGGTGTTGGTGCTGGCGCCCGAGGGGTCTTGCGCCTGAGGCGATCAGCCGCCGAGGGCGCTGCCGCGGCGGTATTGGTTCCAGGCGGCCACGAACAGACCCGCCAAGGTCACGGGAATCAGACCGAGCACGATGCCGCAGAGCAGGGGTTCGATCATGGAGGGGATCTTGGCGCTGGTTGCACAATTCTTCCACGCCTGACCCCCCAGGTGTGGGCGCCGTGATGCGCCTTGACATCCCCTTCCTCCACCCCGTGACCTCACCGGCGACTCCCACCACCGCAGCGGCCCCAACCGCCAACCGGCGCGGCCTGATCTCCGCCCTGCTGTTGGTGGCCGCCGTCTGCGTGGCGGTGGTGGCGCTGGTGGTGCTGCTGCCGGCGGCCCGCAGCGACCCCTACACCCGCAGCACCCTGCAGCTGAGCGGCTCCGGGGAGCGGGGCGAGCAGCTGTTTTTGATCAACTGCGCCGGCTGCCATGGCATTGCGGCCCAGGGGCTGGTGGGGCCCAACCTGCACGGGGTGCACAACCGCAAAAACAACCGCCAGCTGATCCAGCAGGTGGTGAGCGGCCGCACCCCCCCGATGCCCCGCTTCCAGCCCGAACCCCAGGCCATGGCCGACCTGCTGGCCTACCTGAACACGCTCACGTGAGCCTGGCGGTGGTGTTGGTGGAGCCGGCCGGCCCCCTCAACGTGGGGAGCGTGGCCCGGCTGTGCGCCAACTTCAACATCAGCGATCTGCGGCTGGTGGCCCCCCGCTGCGACCACCGGGGCCCGGAGGCCCGGCTGATGGCGGTGCATGCCGAAGCCGTGCTGGAGCGGGCGCAGGTGTTCCCCCACCTGGAGGCGGCCCTGGCCGACTGCACACGGGTGGTGGCCACCAGCGGTCGCATCGAACCCGAAGGGATGCCCCTGAGCGACCCGGCGGAGGCGCTGGGGTGGCTGCAGCCCGTGATGGAGCCCCCATCAACCCAGGGGGCGCTGGTGTTCGGGCGGGAGGATTGCGGCCTCACCAACCAGGAACTGCTGCAGGCGGGGCGGGTGCTGCGGCTCCGCAGCAGCGAGGCCTACGCCTCGCTCAACCTCTCCCATGCGGTGGCGATTTGCCTGCACGGCCTGCAGCAGCAGCCACCCGCGGGGCCGAACCCCACCACGGCTGAGCCCTGCCCCCGGGGGGCCCTGGAGGCGGCCCTGGCGGACGCCGAGGCGTTGCTGCTGGAGGTGGGCTTTCTGCATCCGCACACGGCCGCAGCGCGCATGGGCAAAGTGCGGGGTCTGCTGCAGCGGGCCCAAGTGCGCGAGCCGGAGGTGGCGCTGCTGCGGGGCATGGTGCGGCAGCTGCGCTGGGCAACGCAGCGGCGGAGCCCCTAAGGTCTGGCCCGTGCCCAGCCCCGCCAGCCTGTGAGCGCAAGCCGCCCCAACCGCCCCAGCAACGCCCCGGGCTGGGGGGCGCCGCTGCAGCTGGTGCTGCGGCTGCTGGTGATGGGCCTGGGGCTCGGCGTGATCACCGGCACCGCCTTGAAACTGCTGGCCCCCCGCCTGGCCGGCACGGGCCAACCAAGCCCCGCCCCCACCCCTGCCCTGGGCCTGCCGGGGGGCAGCAGCCTGCCCCGCGGCCTGGCCCTGGGGCGCTTTGAGCCGCGCACGGAGCTCACCGCCCTGAGCCAGAAATGGGCCCAACTGGCCGCCGTGCACAAAGACCTGCAGGCCAGCGGCTACCTGCTGGTGCTCGACGACGGCCGCTTCGCCCAGCTCAACCCGGAGCGGCCCCTGCCCGCCGCCAGCTCGATCAAGACGCCGATCCTGCTGGCGGGGCTGGAGGAGCTGGATGCCGGCCGGCTGCGCTGGAACGAACCGCTCACCCTCACCAAGGAGGTGATCGGCGGCGGCGCCGGCTGGATGGCCAGCCGCCCCCCCGGCAGCCGTTTCCCCTTCTGGGAGGCGGCCACCGAAATGATCCGCGTCAGCGACAACAGCGCCACCAACCTGCTGATCAAACGCCTCGGCGGCAAGGCCAGCCTCAACGCCCGCTTCCAGGCCATGGGCCTCACGGGAACGGTGATCAACAACTGGCTGCCGGACCTCGATGGCACCAACACCACCAGCGCCCACGACCTGGCCCGCGCCATCGCCCTGGTGGACACCGGCGAGAAGCTCAGCCCCCGGGCGCGGGACCTGTTCCGCGAAGTGATGGGCACCTCGCGCACCAACACCCTGCTGCCCCTGGGGCTGCTGATGGGGCTGGGGGGCGACTCCGCCAACCCCGACAGCGATCTGCTGGGCCACGGCGTGACCGTGCTCAACAAAACCGGCGACATCGGCATCGCCTACGCCGACGGCGGCCTGATCGAGCTGCCCAACGGCCAGCGGGCGGTGGCGGCCTTTCTGGTGAAGGGCCCCTTCAACGACCAACGCTCCACCGATCTGATCCGGGCCATGGCCGCCGAGGTGGCCCGCAGCCTGATCGGGAAACCCGGCGGCAGCGGCAACGCCCGACCATGACCCCACTCCCCCTGCTCCTGCTGGCGGCCAGCCCCACACCGGCCGCCACCCCGGCCCCCGCGGCGGCACCCGCCCCGATTCAACGGCCCCAAACCGTGGCGCCCCTGCCGGGGGGGCTCGATGCGGTGCTGGTGGTCAACGACAACAACCCGGAGCTGATCAGCGAGCCCGGCATCCTGCTCTCCACCTTCCCCGGCCAGGGGCGCAGCCAACCGGCCGCCCACCTCAACCTGCCGCTGAACGGCCGCTTCGACCTGTTCAGCCACCACGTGTACGCCGGCAAGCCGGACCAGCTCAACTCCACCCTCTGGCTGGCGGTGGTGGCCCAGCCCCGCGGTGCCCAGCCGGTGACCCTGCAACTGCTGGCGGGATCCACCGCCCTCTCCCAGTCCACCGACCGGGTGCAGCCCCAGGCCCCCTTTCTGCCGCTGCCGGAGCTGATGCCCCAGGACGGCAGCACCTTCTCCGGCCCCGGCAGCCGCGTGGCCACCGAACTGCTCGGGCGCCAGCGCAACCCGTTGCTGCCGGATCGCTGGACCCTGCCCCCCGGCCAACTCAGCACATTGGTGGTGTTGCCCCTGCCGGTGCGGGGCCTCGACCCCCTGCTCAATGGCCGCAACCTGCAGCTGCGCCTGCAGAGCTCCGGCGCCGTGAGCCTGGCCACCCTGGCGGCCTTCGGTGAGGGCGACCAACCG
>JBEBCX010000079.1:0-6583 GCA_041157425.1 Cyanobacteriota bacterium
GAACTCGATCAGCACCACCGGGCTTTGGATGCGGTAGTAGATCGGGGCGTCGACGCCGTTCCGGCCGATCCAGGCAAAGCGGGTGTGATCCAGGTGGTCCTCCACCTCGCGCAGCCGTTGCGCGGATAGCTCCTGGCGGTATTGATCGGCATAGCTTTTGACGATCGCGAGCAACAGTTGCCGTTGCCGGCTGGAGAGTTGGCGGGCGCTGATCCCCACGGGGGGCACAACGGCGTTGTCTTTGTAGGCCTCGGTGAGGATGTTGCTGCCCTGTTTGTTGGCGCTGAGCTGCGCCGCGCGGTTCTGGGCCGGGCTGAGCGATTGGATCAGGGCGCGTCCGGCGGCCTCCTCACGGCCCATCACGCTCACGCCGCGGTGGATGCCGCTGGGAATGCGCGTGGGCTCTGCGCCCATGAAGGTGGGGGTCATCACCACCTGATCGCCCACCACGGAGACGAACAGCACCAGGTGATGCCCCTCCAGGCGCCAGGCCCAGGGCTCCGTCTGGGAGGGCGTTCCGAAGACGGTGATCCAAAACTGATCAGCCCCGTAGCGCGTGCTGTTGCCGGTGGCCTCCGCCAGGTAGCCGTTGATCAACATGATCGCTTTGCTCTGGCGGTATCCCTCCGCCGAGAGAAACGCCCGCAGCAGGCCATCGGCCCGTTGCCGTTGCACCGGTGACATCTCCGCATAGGAGAGCCCGAAACGCGGAGCCGAGGACACGTTGTTCCACCGCCGGCGCACATCGCTCTGCAGGGGGAATTGGGTCTGCGCCCGTTGGGCCGGTGTCAGTGCGTCGAGGAACGCGCTGGCCGCCTCGCGCATCGGCTCCAAGCGCAGGCCCGTGCGGCGCACCGGAAACAGGCCGGGCTCCACCGTGCCGGAGCCGGTGACACCCCGAAACGGCTCGAGCGGCGGTTGCGGCTGCGGTGGCTGGGCCTGCTGGGCCCGTGCGGCGATCGACGCCAGGCCGACGGCCATCAGCACGGCGGTGCTCAGGGCCAGGGGGCGGTTCATGGGGATCCGCGAGGTGGGGGTTGTCGTGAGCTTCATTCGATGCGTTGGCCTTGGCGCACGCCCCCCGTGGGCGGGCCTTGGCGGTCGCTGTTGGGGGCCCAGTGGCGCAACTGCAAGGGGGTAGCGGGGTTGATGCTCATGGTGGTGCGCCAGCCGCTGATCCAATCGATCACCACCGTGCTGCCCTCCAGGATCCACACGCCACCGGTGCGATCGTCGATGTCATTGAAGGCCTGCCCATTGGAGAGCAGGGTGGCGGTGTAAGGCTTGAGATCCTGTTGTGCCGGCGGAAAGCGGTACACCCCCACAACCTCCGCCAGGGCGCCGCTGAGCTTCACGGCGGGGCCGAAGTTGGTCGGCACACTGGTGCGGCTTTGACCCGGTTGCCAGGCCGCATGGCTGGGCCCCTCCGGGCCCACATAAAGCCAATCGCTCCAGCCATCGGTGTAGTCGATGCGCACACCATTGCCCCAGGCCACCCAGCGGCCCAGCTCACGCAGCTGATCAGCGCTGCTCTGGCGGGCGCCGGCGGCAAGGGTGCCATTGATCCCCGCCGTGCTCACCGCTTTGCCGCCGGGAAACAGGCGCACGTTGAACAGGTTGTTGTTGCTGTCGCCAAGGGCCCAGGTGCCGATGTAGCTGCGGGTGTCGGCCTCCAGGGCTGGGGCTGGGGCAGTGGCTTGCCCATGGCCGTTGGCTGCACCCCCGCCAATGGCGCCCAGGGCGAGGCTGGCCACCAGGGCGACGGCAAAGGGGCGGATGTTGTGCATGCGCATCCCGAAGCAGCTCATCAGTTGTATTCCCCGGGAATGTCGTTCTTGCGCACGGTGACGCGGTCGAAGCGCTGGCCCGACACCCGCAGCAATTCATCGCCGGAAAATTCAAAGCCCAGCTTCAGGCCGATCTGGGCCACGTCATCGGCGGTGGCGGCCGCCAGCACCTGGCCTTTCAAGGCCTCATCCCGCTGCATCCGTGCCAGGAACGCCTTGAGTTGATCGAGGGACATGGCGGCCGCACAGCTGGTGGGGGCTCAGTCTCCCAGGAACGGTTCGAGGAAGGCCAGCGGCCGGTTCATGGTGGCGGAGAAGCCGAGGATGCCCCGGTCGCGGTGGCTGTAGAGCAGCGTGTCGTCGGCCTCCAGCAGGAAGGTGCCTCCGCGCTGGGTGATGAAGTCGTCGCGGGGCACGTAGGTGCGCCAATTCCCGAGCACCTCCACCATGTTCTGCAGCCGCACCGTGGCCAGCTCAAACGGCCGCTGAAACCCTTCGCCGCCTGCGGCGCGGAACAGGGGCAGGTTGAGCCGCTGCGGGGCGTTGCGATCGCCCGTGTAGCCGCGCAGCACCTCCTGCAGGGTGCCCGGGGAGCCGATCCCCGCGCACATCAGCAGCAGAGCGGGCCAGGGCCCCCCCGGGGTTTGCAGTCCGGCATAGAGCCCCAGGGCCTGGTGCAGTGCGGCGTCGGTCTGCACCTGCAGGGCGCCGCGGGGGAAGCCGGTGAAGGCGCAGAAGCGCTCCGCCCCGGCGGCATCGCCGATGGCGATGGCACAGGTGCTGATGCCCGTCGCCTCCAGGCGCGGCAGCACCGGCACCAGCGCCTGGGCGTACTCCATGGAGTCGAAATCGCCCAGCTGGCTGAGCAGCAGCACCAGCCGCCGTTGGCCGGGTTCCATGCCGGTCAGGGTGCGGAGGTGCTCCAACAGCGGGGCAGGGGCTTGCATCAACGGCGCGTTTAGATCTTGAAGGTGATTTCCACCAGGGCTCCCAGGGCGTCAAAACTGGGGTTGCCGGTGGATGGCATGCCCGGTGCCACGCTTTCCTCGCCGCGGGGGCGCGACAGATAGAACAGCGTGGGGGTCACCAAAAGATAATTTGTGGCCTGAATTTTGTAGTAGAGCTCAAACACGTAGTTGCCGTCATTGGCCGCTTGCCCATTGACGGCGGTCACAAAGGTGGGTTGTCCCACGGCAAAGCCGATTTGGTTGCCGTTTTCAAAGGCGTTATCCCAGGTAAAGCCTGCCATCCAGCCAGCGCTTTGTAGGTTCTGCAGTGGTTGGCCGCTCACCATGACGGGGCTGTTGTTCAGGTTGGCTTGGTTGTAGCCGTAGCCAGCACTGATGGTGGGAATCAGCCCTGGCTTGAGGGGTTGCCAGTACCCCGCCACGGACAGGGTCTCAGTGGCGCCGTTGTTGGTCAGCCTGGAGGTCAATTGGGGTTGCAGAGTCCTCCAATAGTTTGTGCCGTCTTGGCGCACACCGGCACCATTTTGTGCTGCCGCCAGTGAAACATTCCAGCGCTGTCCTGTGTAAGACAGCTGGGCCATGGCGGTGGCGGCGCTGCCCGCTGTTCCCATGCCTCCAACGGAAGAATTGCCTTTGTCTCCATTGGTGGCGATGTAATTGACACCGGCGCTCCAGCCCGTGTTTTTGGAGTTGTTTTTGAGAATCAACCCTGCGCCGGGCCCGATTAAGAGGCTGTAGGCGCTGGTGGATCCGGCCTGGGTAAAGATTTTGAGCAGCAATTCACTGCCGGGTCTGGCATAAATCGTTGGCCAAACAGGCAGAGCGTCGTTTTGCCGAATGCGTGGACCTGCCGAGATGGTGACGAAGTTGTTGAGCGCAGTGCGATAGAAGAGTCTGTTGATTCCGATGACGTTGCGACCCGTGGGGTCCTCAAAGCCTTCGTCGAGTTGGGTTAGAGGAGCGGGGTTGTTGCCACCGGCAATGCCAAATGCAGAGGCTCCAAAGTTGGCCATCCGCAAGATCGTTCTGAGCAGATCTTTGCCGGTGGTGGTTGAATCCAGAAATAGCATGATGTCATAGTTGAACGTGAAGGCATTGCGCAGTGGCAGCGAGCCTTTGCCTTGGCCCCACGTGTTGTTGGCGGTGCTCACTTGGTTGCCGCCGTACTGAACGGCCCCCAGGGCGCTGCGCGTCAACATGCTCATGCGTGTTGTCGGGGAGAACCGCATCGCCTCCAGGGCGCCTGTGCGGGCCTCAACACTGTCGATGCGGCCCTGCAGCACGGCCAGTTCCTGGGCCCACTCGCGCCGGAGTGCGTTGAGTTGTTCGCTGGCCTCATGGCTCTGGCCCAGGCAGCTATTGAGCAGTGCTGCCGCCTCAAACCGGGTGATGGCCGCTGATCCGTTCAGGGTGCCAACGGCGCTGCCGGAGACACATCCGTGGCGCTCCAGCAGGGACTGCAGGGCCTGGTAAGCCCAATCCGATGGCCGCACATCGGAAAAATCGCCGATGGTCACCACCGTGCCCATGGCGCGGCGATCTTGGCTCGCTTGCGCCGGTGCCAAAGGCGCCGCCGCCATGGCGCTGATCAGCGCGGCCGACCCAAGCTGCCGCAACGGCTGAAGCAGCTTGAGAGCCATGGCGAGGTGCGCTGGCAGGCGATGAACGTGGACTGTATCGGCGTTGCCCGCTGGGGCGGGTCCGCTGTCAGCGGGCGGCGAAATCCCCGTCGATCAGGCGACGAGCCAGTGGTTTGAGCCGCTCGTCCAGCCTGTCCACCACGCGTTCCCGAGCCGCCCGGAAGCTGGGGTCGCGGTTCACGTTCGTGAGGTTTGGCCGCAGCACCACCATGCCGAAGCGCTGGGGAGCCTGCGCGATCAATCGGGTGTTGAGCTGTTCCTGCGCGGCCCACTGGCGTGTTTGCAGGGTCTTCAGTTCGCTGCGCACGATGTCTTGCCAGGCCTTGGGCCAGGCGTTCCAGGTGGTGCTGTTGATGGCTGTGAGAAAGCCGCTCCAGAGGTGATTGGTGACGATCAGGCGATCGTTCACCTTGTAAATCCCGAACGAGTCAATGAAGCTCGGGGGATTTTCCTGGCCATCAGATTTGCCGCTCCTCAACACCTCGATCAACACGCTGACCGGCTGGAGCGTTGGTTTGACACCCAATGCTTTGAGCTGGTTTTCCAGATCTCGTGAGGGTGGGATTCGCAGGCGGAAACCCTTGAGGTCTTCCGCCTTTGTGATCGTGGGAACGGCACGGCTGGTCATCACCCGCATGCCGGAATTCAGCGTTGCGCCCGGCAGAAACACGAGGTTGTACGGTTTGCCCGATTCCTCAAGAACCTTCCCGAAGGTGGGATCGGAGACCAACGCCAGACCTTCTCGGCTGCTGTCGTAGGCGAACAGCAGCGTCATGATCGGCGCCACCTTGGGGATCACATTGCTGAAGATCGGGCCGTTGGCGGTCACCGCATCAAAGCGCCCCAGCGCCGTGCCCAGAATCGCTTCGTTGTCGGCGCCGGCCAGATCAGCATCTCTGGTCAGCACGGTCATGTTCAGCTGGCCATTGGTGCGGGCCGCCACCCGCTGCCAGAAGCGGCGCAGTTCGATGGTTGTGGGGTCGTTGTTGCCCTGGTTGGTGAGGTGATAGCCGATGAACTTGGCGCGGCGGACGGCGACCCCCCTCTTTCCTCCAATGGCACCCAGCACGGTGGTGGTGCGTTCGGGGCTGAGCCTCGATCGGAAATCACCGATGCGATCGTGGTTCGCCCAGGGCCATCCCCCTCGGGCGATCACCGCTGCGGCGCCGCCGCCGGCCACCACGCCAGCCAGCAGCCACAGCCAGGGGGATTTTGCGACGGCCATGGAAGCAATGGGGTGTGATCGCCCAAGTAGCAGCGCTGGACGAAACGCGCCAAATCTAGGTGGCTTTCAGGGATTGCCCCTGGCCCTGAGGCATCGCCGAGGCCGTCGTGAATCGGCGATCACTCCTTAGGGTCGGGATGTTGCCGTTGCCTCAACCGCTGCCATGGCCCCCTGGTTGTTGGCCCTGACCCTGGCGTTGTTCCACCTGGTGGGTCCCGTTCCCGCCGACCTTGGCGTGCACGCCGGTGGCCTGTCGCCCTGTGCGAGCCCCGCCCATTGCGCCCGCGCGACCTGGAGCGTGGCCGATCCCGAGGCGGCCCTGGCGGCCCTGGTGCCGGTGGTGGCCGCCATGCCGCGCACCGTGATCCTGGAACAGCGGGATGGATACCTGCATGCCACCGCCAGCAGTGCGTTGTTTGGCTTTGTCGATGACCTTGAGCTTTACGCCGACTCCGCCGCCGGGGTGGTGCAGGCGCGCTCGGTGTCGCGGTTGGGGGATTCGGATCTGGGGGTGAACGGCCGCCGCCTGGCGGCGCTGGAGCAACAGCTCAGGGGTTGAGCCGCTCCTCGTGCCAGCCGCTGTGGGCGCGCCAGCGGCGCCGTTGATGGGGCACACCGGTGAGCTCCAGCAGCTCCACCTGCTCGATCGCAATGCGCACCAGTTCAAAACAGGCGGGCAGCGGTGTGCCATCGGGCAGGGCCGCCGCAAAACCGGCGTCAGCCTCAAGGGGGATGCCCGGCTCTGGCCAGCCCCAGAGCGCCCGGGCTTCAGGGCGCAGTTGCTGCCAGTGCTGCTGGCGGGCCAGGTGCTCAGCCTCGGCGCTGAGCCTGAGGCGCTGGCCCCGCAGCCGGAACTGCGCCTTGGCCTTCGGCAGCAGCCAGCACAGCTCCACCTGCGGCTGAACACGCAGTTCGGCGCTTTTGCCGCTGCGGCCATCGGTGAGCAGATCCAGCGCGGCGCCG
>JBEBCX010000080.1:0-6537 GCA_041157425.1 Cyanobacteriota bacterium
AGGGCCTGGGCGGCGTGGTCGCAGGCGCGCCAGGTGATGGCCATTTCGGTGAGCGTGGGGCTCTGCCAGCCGGCGCTGGGCCAGCAGCTGCCGTCGGTCACCAGCAGATTCGGGGTGCGCCACAGCTGGTTCCAGCGGTTGAGCACGCCGGTGGCCTCGCTGTTGCCCATGGGGGCTCCCCCCAGCTCATGGATGTAGTAGCCCGGCGGCGCCGCGCCGGGGGCCAGGGCGGCGCTGTTGCGCACCAGGGGCTCCAGCAGCGGCAGCACAAACAGCTCCTGCAGCGGTTGGATCGTCCCGCCGGCGCTGGCCACCACCGCCCCCATGCGCGCCTGCATGTGCGCCACCATCCGGCGCTCGTTCTCCCCCCAGTGGCAATCGATGTGGGCGATGGGGACCCCCCAGGCGTCGCAGCGTTGCGGGTGCAGGCTGACGCGGTTGTGGGGCTGGCTGAGCACCTCCCCATGGCCGATCAGAAAACCGATCGCCGCCTGCCGCTGGCGTTTGAACGGCGCCGGCGGATCAAAGCGCTGCACGCCGCACCAGAGCCCATAGCCGCGGCGGAAGTCGGTGGGGGCGTCGGGGCTGGCCCCGTTCCCCAGGTTCACGGTGTTGGGGATGAAGCAGCTGCCGGCGCCGGAGAGCTCCGTGGCGCCCGCCGGTGGCTGGGGCGGCAGGGCAAAGAAGCTGCTGGCGGAGATGTGGTCCATCAGCCCCTGCCCCAGCAGGCCGCTCACCTCCTCCAGCTGCCCCAGGTGCTGGGAGTGCAGCAGCAACCGCAGGCTCTCGATCGTGGAGGCGCACAGCACCACCAGGGCGGCCTCCTGCCGGTGCCGGCTGCCGCGGCTGCGGCCCGCTCGCCCATCCACCCACTCCACGCCCTTGGCGCGGCCGCTGCGCCGATCCACCAGCACGTGGCTCACCACCGCCTGGCTTTGCACCCGCACGCGGCCCGTGGCCAGGGCCGCCGCCAGGGCGCCCCCCTGGGAGCAGGAGCGGGGCCAGGGGCCCTCGGCGGGGCGGCGCAGGCGGAAGCCGCGGGAGGGGATCAGGGGCAGGTCGAGGTCGCGGCCGATGCAGCGCTGCAGGTGCTGCTCGCCAGGGGTGAGGGGCAGAGGCTCCTGGTAGCAGCCGTCCGGCAGCTGGGGCAGGCCATCGCGCTGGCCGTGCACCCGCAGCAGCGTTTCCAGCTGGCTGTACCAGGGGTCCAGGTCGGCATGGCGGATCGGCCAGCTGTGGCCATGGCCGTCGCGCTCGGCGGCGGCGAATTCGAAATCCGAGAGCCGCAGCGTGATGCCCCCCCAGGTGAGGCTCTTGCCCCCCACCTGGCGCCCGCGGCTCCAGAGGAAGGGGCGATCGGCGGGGGTGCTGTAGGGGTTGTCGACTTCGTCGACATACAGCTCCGGGTTGGCTTTCCAGTAGCCCGGATGCTGGGCGGCGATGCTCTGGCGGCCGGCGCTGAGGCTGGCGACGCGTTTGAGGCTGTTGAGCGGCTCGCTGCCGAAGGCCCGCGGTGCCGTGAGCTCCGGCCCCGCCTCCAGCACCAGCACCTGCAGGCCCGCCTGGGCCAAGGCCAGGGCGGCCACCCCGCCGGTGGCCCCGGATCCCACGACGATCGCGTCGGGGATCGCTTCGGCCGTGCTGGCGGGGCTGACCATGGCAGTGGGGCTGACAGGCATCAAAAAGCCCCGGCGCTTCCAGGAAGGCCGGGGCTTGTGGAAGTGGTGGCGGGGGGCGGATTTGAACCACCGACCTTCGGGTTATGAGCCCGACGAGCTACCAGACTGCTCTACCCCGCGTCGACCAAGAGACCTTACACCACGGGGTTTCCGGGCGGCAACGGCAGCAGGATGGGCGGGCCGGATCCGCCCCATGACGCTGCGACTGTTCCTTGATTGCGCTGATCCGCAGGCCTGGGGGCAGTGGCTGCCCAGCGGCCTGTTCCGGGGCATCACCACCAACCCCACGCTGCTGCGCCGGGCGGCCCAGCCCTGCACGCTGGAGCGGCTGGAGCAGCTCACGGCAGAGGCCCTGGCCCTGGGGGCCCAGGAGCTGCACCTGCAGGCCTGGGGACACGACCTGCTCGGCTGCGGCCGCGCCCTGGCCGCCCTGGCCCCCGGGCGCATCTGGGTGAAGCTGCCGATCACCCGCGCCGGTGCCGACGCCGCCCGCACCCTGATCGCCGAGGGCCACGCCATCACGTTCACCGCCTGCTACGAACCGGCCCAGGTGCTGCTGGCGGCGGCCCTGGGGGCGGAGTACATCGCCCCCTACCTGGGCCGCATCGGCGACCTGGGCCGCGACGGCCACGGCGAGCTGGTGCGCATGCAGCGCTGCGTGGAGGGGGTGGGGTCACCGCTGCGGCTGCTGGTGGCCAGCCTGCGCAGCACCGACGACCTGGCCCGCCTGGCGGCCGAGGGCCTCGACACCTTCACCATCAGCCCGGCCATCGCCGAGGCCCTGTTTGCGGTGGAGCCCACTGAGGCGGCGGCGGCCCAGTTCGAGCGCGATGCCCTGGCGGGCTGAGCGGCCGAGCACCTGGGTGGGTCTTGCTGCTCGCTGCGTGTCCAGGGGTGGTACCAAACGCCCCGGCAAGTGGTACCAACCCTGGACAGGGTGATTCCTGGACAGGGTGGTGATCAGGGCTGGCCCATGCGGCCCGCCCGTGCGCTGCTCAGCGCCCGTTGTCGAAGCGCAGTTCGCCGCTCACCTCGAGTTTCACGCCGGGGTTGGGCTCCAGAAACTGCTGCCCCAGCTCCTCCAGGGTGGAGGGGGTGAGCCACTCCAGCTGGCGCATCAGCTGCAGGGCCACGGCGTGTTTGGCGCGGCTGGCGCCGTCCTCCACCTTGATGGCCAGGCCGAGGCCCTCGCCGACGCGGCTCAGGCACTGGATGCCCTCGGCGCCACCTTTGCTGAGCACCTGGCCGTGGCCGCTGCGCATCACGGCGGTGTCGAAGCGGCCTTCGCCGGCCACCAGCTCCGGGTGGGCCAGCATCGAGCGGCTCAGCCGCTCCAGCTCCGGCTCCTCGCTGGCCCCCAGGTGGGCAAACAGCAGGGCCATCTGGGCCAGTTGCAGCTGCAGGGTGGGCACGCCGCAGTCGTCGCGGGCGGTGACCAGCTCAGCCCCGGGCATGCCCAGCAGCTTCCCCACCCGCCTGAGCACCTGCTGCTGCAGGGGATGGTCGAGCTGCATGTAGCTCTCCATGGGCCACTGCATGCGTTTGCAGGTGGCCAGGAAGGCGGCGTGCTTGCCCGAGCAGTTGTGCTCCAGCGGGCTCTGGCGCCCGGCCGGGGTGGGGCACTGCAGCTGCTCGGTTTCGATGTCCGACTTCCACAGAATCTTGAAGGCTTCGCGGGCTTGGCCCGGTTCGCCGGCGTGGGAGGCGCAGGCGATGGCCAGGGCGCGCTCGTCGTGGTTGCCCTGGTCGGCGGCGCCGCTGCTCACGAACACCTGGGCCTGGAACGGCTTGAGGGCCGAGCGGATGAAGCTCAGCTGCTGGGGATCGCCGGCCCGCATCAGCACCCGGCCCTGCTGGTCGCACACCACCGCATGCACCCGGTGCACCGATTCGGTGATGCCATTGCGGGTGAGCCGCACCTCCAGGGTTGGCGCCATGGTGCGGCCGCTGGATCCAACACCCGTTCCGAAGCTGCTGAAACTCATCTGGGCGGCGGCCCGTCTCGCTCAGAGAGCCTGACAGAGGCTCGACCCCACCAGCAGCAACGCTGCGGTGATGGCCATGGCCTGCTGCAGCCGCAGCAGCACCGGCCGCACCTCATGGGTGGCCACCAGCAGATCCTGCTGCCGCCAGGCCACGGGCTTCTCCCACACCTGGCCGTCGTACCAGCCGGATTCCTCGTATTCGATGGCGGTGGCCATCAGCCGGCGCTGCAGGTTGGTCCACCCCAGCCACTGCCGCACCAGCATCAGCAGGGGCACCACCAAGCCCGCCACCATCCCGGCCACCACCAGCCGCGGCAGGTCATGGCGCAGGGTCCAGCTGCCGCTGGCCACCAGCAGCGTCAGCGGCAACACGATCAGCCAGCTGCGCAGCAGCGGCACCGCCAGGCCGGCGTCGCCGTTGTGGGGCCACACGAAAAACCATGAGGCCTGCAGCTCCTGGTATTGCTGCAACGGGCGCTGCTCCGGCGGCACCGGGCAGGCCACGCCGCTCAGCTCTGGCAAGGGATCCGGGGCGGCCATGGGGCTGCGGCCTCAGGCCGGTGACGCGTCGCCCGACCCTACGAAGCGCTCCGTCTCACCGTGGCCCCAGAAGGATTCCAGGTCGTAGTAGCTGCGCTCATCCGGGGTGAGGGCGTGCACGATCACCTCGCCGTAATCCAGCAGGATCCAGCGCCCCTCCTTGAGCCCCTCCTTGCGCAGGGGCAGCCGGCCGGTGTGCTCCTCGAGCTTGTCCTCCACGGAGCGGGCGATGGCGCGCACCTGCACATCGGAGAAGCCGCTGGCGATCACAAACCAATCGGCGATCGAGGAGATCTCCTCCACGCGGATCAGCACGATGTCGCCGGCCTTGCGGTCGTCGCAGGCGTCGGCGGCCAGCAGGGCCAGGGCCTTGCTGTCGTCGAGCGCCAGGCGGGCGCGGCTGGGGTCGGGGCTGGGCTTGGCGGCAACCTCAGCCATACACGTTCTCGCTGCTCACGGATTGGCGGGACCCCTGCTGTTGGGCCATTTCGGCGCGGGCCTTGTCGGCACTCTTGCGCAGCGCCTCCAGCCGGTCTTCGTAGAAGCCGCGCTTTTTCTTCTTGCGGGTCTGCTCCACCAGCTCCTTGAGGGCGCCGCCCAGGCTCTTGTAGGCGTTGGGCAGGCTGTAGCCAAACCGGCAGGCCAGGTCGATGGCCCGCTCATCGGCGGCGATGGCGTCCTGCAGGCGCTTTTCGGAATTGTTTTTCAGGTAGAGGCGGTAGCCGGCGAAGCCGGAGAGCCCCAACGCCATCAGCAGCAGCAGGCCGTCCTGCACCCACAGCTCACCGATCGCGCCCCCCAGGCCGATGGCCAGGGCGGCCATCTCCCAGCCGTCGCGGGGCACCGCATCGTTCTGCACGCGGCCCACCTCATGCCAGAAGAGCAGGTTGCGGTGGTCGAGGGCCAGCTGGTCCCACTTCTCCAGGTCCACCTGGATCTCCACCTCGTCGCGACCGATCTCCTCGATCGTGATCAACGGTGGGTCCGCTGAGGCGGCGGCTTCCACAAACACCCAGCTCTGCATCTCAGGAGGCAGCAGCCCCTTCAGGCGCTGGAGTTCGCTCATGAAGCCATGACCCTGTATCGCTCCCAACACTAGCCAGAGCGGCCCGTGGCTTCAGGCCAGAGGCGGACAGCGGTGCCAGGGGCCCCATGAGAGGCTAGGCAGGTTTGGCTGCCTGCCCTCGCCCATGCCCCGTCGCACGGATCTGCGTCGCATCCTGCTGCTGGGTTCGGGTCCGATCGTGATCGGTCAGGCCTGCGAATTCGATTACTCCGGCACCCAGGCCTGCAAAGCCCTGCGGGCCGAAGGCTTTGAGGTGGTGCTGGTGAACAGCAACCCCGCCTCGATCATGACCGATCCGGACATGGCGGATCGCACCTACATCGAGCCGCTCACCCCGGATGTGGTGCGGCAGGTGATCGAGAAGGAGCGCCCGGATGCGCTGCTGCCCACCATGGGCGGCCAGACCGCCCTCAACCTGGCGGTGACCCTCGCCAAGGACGGCACCCTGGAGCGCTACGGCGTGGAGCTGATCGGCGCCGACCTCGCGGCGATCGAAAAGGCGGAGGACCGCGACCTGTTCAAGCAGGCCATGGAGCGCATCGGTGTGGCCGTGTGCCCCTCCGGCATCGCCACCAGCCTTGAGGAAGCCGAGGCGGTGGGCGACCAGATCGGCAGCTACCCGCGCATCATTCGCCCGGCTTTCACCCTGGGGGGCTCGGGCGGCGGCATCGCCTACAACCCGGAGGAGTTCCGATCCATCTGCCTCAGCGGCCTTGATGCCAGCCCGGTGCGCCAGATCCTGATCGAGCAATCGCTGCTGGGCTGGAAGGAATTCGAGCTGGAGGTGATGCGCGACACCGCCGACAACGTGGTGATCGTGTGCTCGATCGAGAACCTCGACCCCATGGGGGTGCACACCGGCGACTCGATCACCGTGGCCCCCGCCCAGACCCTCACCGACCGCGAGTACCAGCGCCTGCGCGACCAGGCCATCGCGATCATCCGCGAGATCGGTGTGGACACCGGCGGCAGCAACATCCAGTTCGCGATCAACCCCGCCAATGGCGACGTGATCGTGATCGAGATGAACCCGCGCGTGTCGCGCTCCTCAGCCCTGGCCTCCAAGGCCACCGGCTTCCCGATCGCCAAGATCGCCGCCCGCCTGGCGGTGGGCTACACGCTCGACGAAATCCTCAACGACATCACCGGCAAAACGCCCGCCTGCTTTGAGCCCACCATTGATTACGTGGTGACCAAAATCCCGCGCTTCGCGTTTGAGAAGTTCCGCGGCAGCCCGGCGGTGCTCACCACGGCGATGAAATCGGTG
>JBEBCX010000081.1:0-6536 GCA_041157425.1 Cyanobacteriota bacterium
AAGCGAATCGGTCATGAACATCACCCGTCCCGATGGGTTGAGCCGCTGCAGCAGGCTGACGGCAAGCCGATGGGCATCGCCGCCCAAGCGCGCATCAAGCACCAGGAGCTCTGGCAAGGCGCAGCGGATCGACACCATGGCCTCATCCACAGAGACGCAAACACCGGCCACATCCAGGCCAGCGACCTCCGAGAGCACCCCCGCGATCGACTGAGCAACCATGAGGTGCTCGTCCACAACGACCACCACCAAGGAAAACCCTCATCTACATCCGTTGTAGATGCAAATCGGCAAGGCTGAAAGCCCCCTTCAGCAAAAGACCCCGAAATCGGGACCTAGGCACACATGGGCCAACGGCGCAAGACTGAAGGCATCGTTAAAAAAGCCGCAATAATGGCCCATAGTCCAGCCGCAAATCGTTCTGAGCATGCGTTTCGCAGCAGCCAACGGTTAACGATCACCCTGGCCCAATCAACCCTGGAAGCCCTGATCCAACGCAGCACCCTTGAAGGTCGCTCGGTGAGCAATCTGGCGGCGTATCTGCTGGAGTCGTCCATCGAAACGCAGCGGCCCTAACAGCCTCACTTGGGTGTGCCCGTGATCGACACACCAATCACAGCAACGATCACAGCGATCATTCAGAGCACCTCAGGCTCCGAACCAGGCTGAGGCTCCGGCTGGGAACTGCGCAACCGCCAGCCCCGCTCGCCATCGAGCTCGAGCAGCAACTCACGTTCGCCGTTCTGAATGGCCGTGCCTTCGGTGAGCCCTTTGAGGTAGCCGGCCATGAACCACAGGGTCATGCCGGCCTGCTCCCCAGTGAACAGCTCATCCAACTTCTCGCTGGAAACGCCGATTTCCCAGTCACCGATCTGCATCGGAAAGCTCCCGCGGTTTGCGCATCTGTTCTCAGCGTGATGGCCCAAGGGCCCAACCCTGGGCCCATGCCGCCCCCATGCGGCAGTTGTGCGGGATCAGCGATAGGGAAGCAGGCCGCTCAGCTGCTGGATCACCCCACGGCCCGTGAGCAGCTCCGTGGCAAGGGCGAGCACGAAACCGAGCATGGCCAGCCGGCCATTCCAGCGCTCGGCCTGGTCGGTGAAGCCCCAATGTTGGACAGCGCGCATGGATCAAGTTGCAAGGCCTCCTCAGCCAAGCCAGCTGTGAGGCAGCGGAGGCCATGGCAGCAACTTTGCGGAATCGCGGCGCCGTTCACGCCGCATCACCTCATCCCGGCGGCACCTGTTGATCGATGGCGCCAGCCAGCAACACCACGCACAGGTTGCTCAGGCTGCGTTGCTGTTGCTCGGAAAGCCGCAGCAGCCGCTGATGCAGCTCGGGCGGCAAGCTGATGCTGACGCGGGTGCTTCGCGCCTGGCGCTCGGTGGCAAGGCTGTCCACGACCTCCAGAGCGGCCTACGACGTTTCTACATGAGATCTACATCGCTTGGGCGATTGCTGGGCTCAGTTGTTGAACTCCCCTGCTGTTCCAGTCGATCCACCCGCTGCTGGAGCTGACCCAATTGATGGGCCATCGCAGCGGGATCGGCCTCGATCGGCGCGCCGAGATCAGCGCGCACCAGGGCGCTCACATAGGCGGTGAGCGTGAGCCCCTGCTGCTGGGCCCTCTGCTTCATGGCCACCAGCAACGGCTCGGGCAGCACCATCGACAACTGCCTGCGGACTGGTGGAAGACGCGAGGACATCTACGCGGCCGCTGCTTCGGTCCTCATCACAATGCTGCATCGTGCAGCACTTAACAGCGAACGTGTCATGACGCTGTCGCGGAGGCGAACACACCGCTCAGCTGTGCCTGTGCCAGGCCGTGGACCGCGATGGCCTGCTGCAGCTCACCCACCGTGCAGCCGGGCTCCAGATCCAGGGGCGCATCCAGGGCATGCAGGGCAAAGCGATAGCGGTGAGCCATCCCCCCGGGGGGCAGCGGGCCTTGGTAGCCGATTCGATCGAAATGACTCACCCCCCAGCAGCTGCCGTGACGTGCGCCATTCGGCAGCTGGGGCAATCGCTCCAGCCCCGCCGGCAGGGCCCGCAGTTGCGGCGGAATGTTGAACAGCACCCAGTGCACCCAGGTTCCCCCGGGGGCATCGGGATCATCCATCACCAGGGCGTAGCTGGCGGTGTTGCTGGGGGCACCGCTCCAGCGCAGCGGGGGCGACAGGTTGAGCCCTTCCCCCGTGTGAATCACCGGGATCAACGCACCATCGCGGAACGCGGGTGATTCCAGATGGAACGTGCCATTGCTGCTCCCCATGGCCGCCGAGCCATCACAACCGCGCCACTGTGCGCGTGATTCGGCCATCGCCACGAACGCTGGTTCGTCTTTGCAGCATCAGCGCGGCGGTGCAGCGCCCCTTGCGGGCCAAGCCTTTGGGGGCCCACAAACCCGGCCTACGCCGGAAGCAGACGCGGCATTTCGCCATGGTGGTTCCCGTGATGCCGGTGTCCCAGGCGCTGGTGCTCAGTGGTGTGCTGGTGAGTGCTGGCCTGCTGATCTTCCTTGCCGCTGCCCTGCCGCGGCTCAAGCGCCGCGAACCCGCAGCACAGCGCGGAGATGGCACGCCACGGCCCATAGGTTGCGGCGAGCCCTAGGTGGATCAGCATGATCGAGCTCATGGATGCCTTGCCCTCCGGAACCTTGGGGTTCCGCTGCAGCGGCCGCATCACGGGTGAGGAGATGCAGCGGATGGTGATCCCACCGGTTGAGGCAGCCCTGCTCGAATTCGACCACATCAAAGCTCTGGTGGTGCTGGAGCCGAGCTTTGAAGGGCTGAGTTTTGAAGCGGCCTGGGATGACACAGCCCTGGGCTTGCGCCACTGGGATGGGTTTGAGCGGCTGGCGGTGGTCACCGATCTGGCCTGGGCGCGCCATGGCGTGCGCGCCATGGCCGTGCTGTTGCCCTACCCGGTGCATCTCTTCCCTCTGGCCGAGCAGGACAACGCCCGCCGCTGGCTGAGCGAATCCCTGGGCACCGTGCACATCGATCGCCAGGGGGAGGTGATCACCATCAGCCTGATCGGCCAATTGGATCAGCACACCTACGCCCGCATCGACGATGACCTGGCGCAGGTGTTCAGCGAGCTGGATCAGCCGCGGGTGCTCCTGGATCTGCGCAAGTTCGATGGCTGGTTGGGCCTCAACGCCCTGCGCCAACACCTGGCCTTGATCCGCGATTACCGCCACCGCCCGACCCGGTTGGCGTTGGTGAGCAGCCCGCTTTGGCAGCCCCTGGCCCAACGCCTCATCCAGCCGTTCAGCAGAGCCCAGACCCACACCTTCACGGGCTCCGATTTGCTGGCCGCCCAGGAATGGATTTGCGCTGATTGAGGGCGGATTTGCGGCCCTTCCCACCGGGCGCGTTCCCCGGCCCTTGGCTGATGAGGTCAGCCGCCTGAAGCCATGAACAACCATCAGCATTGCCAGACCTGCGCCTTCTGGGATCAAGCGCACGGCTTGGAGATGACCAGCCTGGGGCCGATCGCCCCCTGCACGCGCCACGCGCCAACGCACTTCAGCCTCGAGAGCATCGAGCTCACCGGCGCCGCCCTCAACTTCAACAGCTATCCGGCGACGCAACAAAGCCTCTCGGAGATGGACATTCCGATGGCGATCTGGCCCTACACCGCCCGCAACCAGATCTGCGGCGACTACCAGCCCTGCGAATTGGAGGAAAGCGCCCGCCGCAGCCGCATGCGCGCCGCACCCCTGGCTTAGCCCTTGATGCCGATCAGGGGACGCTGATCAGGGGTTCGAGGCGGGCCACCCGCTGGGCCAGGCCCGCCTGCTCCGTGGCGATCACAACGGCATCAACATCCCTGCCAGCCCCTGGGGTGCCCCCGAGCGGGCCCCGGCAGGCGGAGGAGAAGGCGAGGGCTTCGCTGCTGTCGAGCCCCGCCAGCACATAGGAGCTGGCGCCCATGCCACCCCCCACCGGCACCGGCTGGCCCGTGCGGCCAAAGGGATCGGGCAAGGTGCCATGGCCGGGGCCATAGGCGCGCGTGGCCCCGTTGCGGTGCACGTACAGCCGCCGGCTGTCATGGCCCACCAGGTGGTCCTCCAGCGTGCAGCTGTGGTGCGACAGGTCGATCAGCAACCCCAGCTCGGCATCCGGCCAGAGGCGGCTGAACACCTCCCGCACCCGATGGCTGAGCAGCTGGCGGTTGGCGAAGGCGCCGTTGATCGCCGCCTGCATCGCCCCGAGGTAGCGCTGCCCCAGGGGTGAGCGGATGGGCGCCCAGGCGAGGTCTCGGTGGTCCGGCTGCAGGCCGTGCAGCGGCGCTGCCTCCAGCATCTGCTGCCGGTAATCGCTCCCCACCTGATGCCCCAGGCCGCCGCAGCCGCCACGGATCATCACGGCCACGGCCCCCAACCTCAGCCCCATCAGCGCAGCCAGCGGGGGGTTGAACAGCTCCGCCACCCACTGCACCTCCACGGCGTGCTGGCCACTGCCAAGGATTCCCAGCCCATCGCCATGGCGCCGCTTGGCCTGCTCCGACACCGCCGCGGCATCCGCGCCATCCATGTGGCCGTGCTCCTCGCAGTGCAGCAAATCCTCCGGATACCCCCAGCCCTGCTCCACGGCCCAGAGCGCTCCGCCCCGAAGCATGGCCTCAACACCATCGGCATCGAGACGCCCAGCCCCGCCACTGCCCGGGCCCGCTGCAACCGTGGCCGCCAGGGCTTCGGCCAGGGCCATCCGCCGCTCCATCACCTGGGCGCGCTCGAGGTTGGCGAGCAGGCAACGCACACCGCAAGACACGTCAACGCCAGCACCCGCATGCGACACCACCCCACCTTCTCGGTCGTCAAAGGCCGCCACAACGCCAACCGCAAAGCCATCACCCCAATGGGCATCGGGCATCAGGCACACCGGGCCAACAATCCCGGGCCATCGGGCCACGGAGCAGGCCTGCTGACGAACGCGCGGGTCCATGCCCCGCAGCAAGGGCTCACTGGCCAGGGCCACCACCGCAGCTGAGCGGCCATCCCTGGGGGGCAATCGCCAGCGATGCGCACCCTCGGGGATCCAATCCTGCAGATCCATCGGCAGTGTTGCGCGCCCGGATAGCCCAAGCTGAAGCGCCAAGGCATGGGAGACGTCCGCGGCAGCAGCTCACCGGCGGCGACGCGGTGAGCCTGCTGCAGATGCGTGCGCGGAGGGAGCCGGCAAGCCGGCTCTCCATAGCGTGAAAAGGCCCGCACAACCCCTCGGAGGTTTGCAGATGAGCCTGATCAAATGGGAACCACTCAACGACATCGAAGCCATGGTGGACAGGGCCTTTAGCTGGCCCAGCCTGCGCTTGGGCAATGCCATGCCCCTCGGTGAGTGGGGGCCCCGCGTCGACATCTTTGAGTGCGATGGAACCTATCAATTTGTGGCCGACATTCCCGGCATGGCGAAGGAGGATGTCTCCGTGAAACTCTCCGGCGACATGCTCACCATCCAGGGTGAGCGCAAGCGTGAGAGCGAGTAAACCAAACCTCACTTCCACCGTGTGGAACGAAGCTACGGCAGCTTCTCCCGCAGCTTCTCACTGCCCGACGATGCTGACCTGCACGCCATCAATGCCCACTGCGAAAACGGTGAGCTCACGATCAGCATTGCCAAGAAGGCCGGTGCCCCAAGTGCCGATGCCGTGGCGGTTCCCGTGGACTGAGCTGCGGTGAACTAACAAGCCAGAGCCAGCGATCAAAAGGTCGCTTCGCGACGGGCCTCAATCGGCCACGAGCGAAGCGATCTGATTGCGTCCATTCCCCTTGGCCAGGTAGAGGGCCTGATCGGCCCTGTAAAACACATCCGCGAAACCATGATCCCCGCTTGCCAGGCGGGTGATGCCTCCGCTGATGCGCGGTTGGTAGTCGGAATGGTCAAACACCCCGCGCAGCTGGGCGATCCGTTCACGCACCTGCTCAGCCACCTGCAGAGCGCGCGTGAGGTCGGCGCCCACCAGCAGGATCGAAAACTCCTCATCGCCAATGCGGCCAAACAAGTCGTCGCTCTGAAGCTGAGAGCGGGCCGCATGGCAGACATCCAGAAGCACCTGGTCTCCAGCCCTGTGGCCCCAGCGGTTGTTGATCTGGCGAAAATCGTCAATGTCGAAGTTGAAGAGGCTTAGCGGCAGCCCTTCACGCCGGGCACCGCTCACCTCCTGCTCGCCGAATTGAAAGAAGGCACTGCGGATGTAAAGCCCTGTCACCGGGCATTGCATGCTCAGCTGCCGCAATTGCAGTTCACGCATCACCAGATCGGCCATGAGCGCCAACAGAGCCACCTGCTGCGGCTCAAAGCTGCGGGGCTGTTTGTCGATGACGCACAGGGTGCCCAGGTTGTGGCCCTTCGGCGTCTTCAGGGGTGCACCGGCATAAAAGCGGATCCGGGGCTCATCAAGCACCAGGGGATTGCCCATGAAGCGCGGATCCTCACGGGCATCAGGAACCACAAGGATGTCGTCGCCGGCGATGGCATGGGCGCAGAACGCCATGCGGCGCGGAGTTTCAACCACATCGAGCCCATGGC
>JBEBCX010000082.1:0-6515 GCA_041157425.1 Cyanobacteriota bacterium
CCGGTTGCGCTGGCTACGTTGTGCCCAACTCCGGCCCTCTGCATGGCCAACCTTCTCGATCAGCTGGCCGCCATGACCGTGGTGGTAGCCGATACCGGTGACATCGACGCCATCCGCCAGTTCACACCGCGGGATGCCACCACCAACCCCTCGTTGATCCTGGCGGCGGCGCAGATCCCCACCTACCAGAACCTGATCGACACCTCCCTGCGCGAATCGCGCGAGGTGTGCGGCGCAGAAGCCCCCGCCGAGGAGGTGGTGCGGGAAGCCCTCGATGAGATCTGCGTCACCTTCGGCAAGGAGATCCTCAAGATCGTGCCGGGGCGCGTGTCCACCGAAGTGGATGCCCGCCTCAGCTACGACACCGAGGCCACCATCACCAAGGCCCGCAAGCTGATCGGCCTCTACCGCCAGGCGGGCATCCCGCGGGAGCGGGTGTTGATCAAGATCGCCTCCACCTGGGAGGGCATCAAGGCGGCTGAGGTGCTGGAGAAGGAAGGCATCCACTGCAACCTCACCCTGCTGTTCAGCTTCGCCCAGGCGGTGGCCGCCGCCGAGGCGGGCGTCACCCTGATCTCCCCGTTCGTGGGGCGCATCCTCGACTGGTACAAGAAGCACACCGGCCGCGACAGCTATCCCGGCCCCGAGGATCCGGGGGTGGTGTCGGTGAGCCAGATCTTCAACTACTTCAAAACCTACGGCTACAAAACCGAGGTGATGGGGGCCAGCTTCCGCAACATCGAGGAGATCATCGAACTGGCGGGCTGCGACCTGCTCACCATCTCCCCGGCCCTGCTCGACCAACTGCGCCAGACCCAGGGGGAGCTGAGCCGCAAGCTCAACCCCTTCGATCCGGCCCCCACCGAGCCCCAGCTGCACCTCGACCGCGCCGGGTTCGAGGCGATGATGCAACAGGATCCAATGGCCACCGAAAAGCTCGACGAGGGCATCCGCGGCTTCAGCAAGGCGATCGAAACCCTGGAGGCCCAGCTGGCCCACCGCCTCGGGGAACTGGAGGGTGCCCAGGCCTTCCAGCACGCTGCCCAGGAGATCTTCCTGCTCAACGACCTCGACGGCGACGGCTGCATCACCCGCGAAGAGTGGCTGGGCAGCGATGCGGTGTTCGATGCCCTCGACACCGACCACGACGGCCGCCTGCTGCCTGCCGATGTGCGCGGCGGCCTGGGGGCCGCCCTGGCCATTAGCGCCCCTTAACCCGCCTGCCCCAAACTGGCGCCATCCCGTTTCCGCCGCCCTTGAACGCCCTCGACACCATGCGCGCCCTGGCCAGCAAGGGCGAAGTGCTGGAGATTCCAGCCGGGGAGCTGATCTTCAGCTCCGGTGCCACCGGCGATTGCATGTTCGGCGTGCTGGAGGGCAGCGTGGAGCTCACCTGGAACGGCGAGAGCGGCCAGGAGATCATCCAGGCGGGTGATGTGTTCGGGGCCGGTGCCCTGGTGACCCCCGAACACCGCCGCTACGGCAACGCCAAGGCCCTCAGCGATTGCCGGCTGCTGATGATGAACCGCGAGAAATTCCTGTTTGCGGTGCAGGAATCGCCGATGTTCGCCATCGAGCTGCTGGGCTCCATCGACCAGCGCCTGCGCCAACTCAAGGACTGCACCAAAGTCAGCTGAGGCCGGGCCCCTTGCCGGCAGGCCTCAGCCGCGCTGGAACAGCAGGCGCTTGATCACCCGCTGGGCGATGTCGCCGTAGCCCATCTCCCCCGAGAGGATCTGGGCGATGCGCTGCGGCGCCGTGGGGCGTTTGATGCCGATCTGGTAGCCCACCTTCGGCACCCGGTAGAACACCTGGGCGATGCGGCGCCCCCAGGCCATGGAATCGCCCCAGGCGCTGCGCATGCCGGCGCTGTAGCCCTCCAAAGCCTCCTGCGCAGCAGCAGCGTCATCGCCGGCGCAGGCCACCAGGTAGCGATCCAGGGCCTCGGCGGCGCGCACACCGCTGAGCAGGGCCGGCCGCAGCCCCTCCGCCAGGAACGGGTCGCACAGCGACGCCGCATCCCCCACCGCCACCGCACCGCCCGGGGCATGCAGCGGATGGTGGCCATCCCACACCCGCAGGGGGGAGCGCACCCGCCGGCCGGCATCGGCGGGCAACCCCAGGCTCGGCAGCAGCTGGGCCAGCACCGCATCGGCATCGGCCGCCTCGCGGCCCACAAAGGTGCCCACGCCGATGCTGTAGCCCCCCTGGCGCGGGAAAGCCCAGCAGAAGCCATGGCGCACCAGGCCGAATTCAAAGCGGGCCGTGGTCGGCTCCAGCACCGCTGCCCCGGCCTCCAGCTCCACCTCCGCCGCCACGGCGGCGGCATAGCGGGGCCGCTCCGGCCCCAGGCCCAGGGGCCCGGCCAGCTTGGAGCTGGAGCCATCGGCCACCACCACGGCGCGGGAGTGGTAGCGGTGCCCGGCCGCCTCCACGCACCAGCGGTCGCCGTCGCGCTGGATGGTCTCCACCGCCGCCGCCTCCACCAGCTCAGCCCCGGCCGCCACGGCCCGCTCCACCAGGAAGGCATCCAAACGCGAACGCTGCACGATCCAGAAGGGGGAATCGCCC
Source organism: Cyanobacteriota bacterium (assembly GCA_041157425.1). Taxonomy (GTDB): domain Bacteria; phylum Cyanobacteriota; class Cyanobacteriia; order PCC-6307; family Cyanobiaceae; genus Vulcanococcus. The sequence continues at coordinate 2,572 of JBEBCX010000082.1, forward strand.
GGCAGCTCGGCGATCACCGGATCCTCCAGGCACCAGGTGAAACGCACCCGCTCGATCACCTGATCCACCACCGGTTGGAGGTCGAAGTCGAACCAGCGCTGCACCGAAGCGGCCATGCCGCCACCACAGGCCTTGGGGCGCGGCAAGCGCTCCCGCTCCAGCAGCAGCACCCGGTGGCCGCGCCGGGCCAGGTGATAGGCGGCGGAGGCACCGGCGGCGCCGGCGCCCACCACGGTCACGGCAAAGGGGGACACGCCGGCCGCTCAGACCTTGAGGATGTCGGCTTCCTTGTCCGCCAGCAGCTTCTCGATCTCAGCGATGAACTTGTCGGTGAGCTTCTGCACCTTGTCCTGGGCATCACGGCTCTGGTCTTCAGAGAACTCGCCGTCCTTCTCCTGCTTCTTCACCTTGTCGATGGCGTCGCGGCGGATGTTGCGCAGGGCCACCTTGCCCTCCTCGGCGTACTTGGCCGCCAGCTTGCAGAGCTCCTTGCGGCGGTCCTCGGTGAGGGGGGGGATGTTGATGCGGATCAGCTTGCCGTCGTTGTTGCAGGTGAGGCCCAGGTCGCTCATCGAGATGGCCTTCTCGATCACCGACAGCGAACCGGCGTCAAACGGCTGCAGCTGAATCGTGGAGGAGTCGGGTGTGGTGATCGTCGCCAGCGACTTCAACGGCATCTCGGAGCCGTAGTACTCCACCTGGATCTTGTCGAGCAGCGAGGCGTTGGCCCGGCCGGTGCGGATGGTGTTGAAGGTGCGCTGGGTGGCATCCACCGACTTGCGCATGCTGGCGTCGAGATCCATGGCCGATGTCAGGGAGGGGTCAGGCGGGTGGGGGCAGGCGGAAGACGGGGTTCAGACCGCCGGCAGGATGCTGGTGCCGATCGGTTCACCGCGCACGGCGCGGCCGATGTTGCCGGCACCGAACAGATCAAACACCACGATCGGGATGGCGTTGTCCTTGCAGAGGGCGATGGCGGTGCTGTCCATCACCTCCAGTTCACCGCTGAGCACATCCATAAAGGACAGGCTCTCGTAGCGCACGGCGTCGGCGAACTTGTTGGGGTCCTTGTCGTACACCCCATCCACCTTGGTGGCCTTGAACACCACATCGGCACCGATCTCGGCGGCCCGCAGGGCGGCGGTGGTGTCGGTGGTGAAGAAGGGGTTGCCGGTGCCGGCGGCAAAGATCACCACCCGCCCCTTTTCCATGTGGCGGATCGCCTTGCGTCGGATGTAGGGCTCAGCCACCTCCTGCATCGAGATGGCGCTCTGCACCCGCGTGGGCACCCCAGCGCGCTCCAGCCCGTCCTGCAGGGTGATGGCGTTCATCACCGTGGCCAGCATGCCCACGTAGTCGGCGGTGGCCCGGTCCATGCCGGCGGCGGAGCCCTTGAGGCCGCGGAAGATGTTGCCGCCGCCCACCACGATCGCCAGCTGGGTGCCGTCGGCCACGCAGGCGGCCACATCGCGGCCGATGGCGCTGACGATGGCCGGATCGATGCCGTAGCCCTGCTCGCCCATCAGGGCCTCACCGCTGAGCTTGAGCAACACGCGCTGGTAGCCCATCCGTTCGCGCTTGCACGTCAGTCGGCCGAACAGTAGCAAGCGTCTGCGGTCTTGCCCCGTGGGCATCGGGCCGCTTGACTGCCGCCAAATCAGGTTGAGGTCAGCGGCCATGCAGGATGCCCAGACCGGTCCCCGCCGCAGCGATCTGCTGGCGCGCCTCACCCTCTCGGCCCTCGATCAGCTGGCGGAGGACCCCAGCTGCTGGCGCGAGCCGATGGTGCACCGGGCCCTGCTGGTGAGCGGCCTCTCGGTGCTGATCAGCAGCCTGGCGGTGGTGGAGAACGGCGGCGTCTAGGGCCGGGCCCACCCCTAAAACTCAATGCCCGCCTGGGCCTTCACCCCCTGCTCGCGGAAGGGGTGGCGCAGCAACTTCATCTCGGTCACCAGGTCGGCGCGCTCCAGCAGGGCCGGAGGGGCACCGCGGCCCGTGAGCGCCACGTGGGTGAGCGGCGGCCGCAGCGCCAGCCCCTCGATCACCTGCTCCACCGCCAGGTAGCCGAGCTTGAGAGCCACGTTCACCTCATCGAGCACCACCAACTTGCGCTCGGCATCGGCCAGGTAGTCGCAGGAGCGCTGCCAGGCCTGCTGCACCAGGGCCCGATCGCGATCACGGTCCTGGGTTTCCCAGGTGAAGCCCTCCCCCAGGGCGTGCCAATGCAGCGCCTCGCCGAACAGCTCCAGGGCCTTGGCCTCCCCGGGCTGCCAGCCCCCCTTGATGAACTGCACCACCGCCACCCGCTCGCCGTGGCCCAGGGTGCGCAACACCAGCCCCAGGGCGGCGGTGGTTTTGCCCTTGCCATCGCCGGTGAACACCAGCACCAACCCCTTCTCCAGGTTGCGCTCCCCCACCCGCTGCTGCTGCACCTCACGGCGGCGGGCCATGCGCTTGCGGTAAGCCTCGGCGTTGGCCTCCGGCGCCAGGTCGCCGCCCATGCCGAGCTCGGAGGCCGCCCGGTCGAGGTCGGTGTCAGGGGGGGGCGTCATGGCAGGGGATCGCGCAGATCCACAGCAATCTGCCGCGCTCAGGCGGCCCGTGAACGGGCCAGGGCCGCATCCACCGCCTGCTGCTGGTCGCGGCGGGTGATCCAGTGGTGGTAGGTGCGGGTGTGGATCGCCACCGAGTGGCCCATCATCCGGGCCGCCACCGTGTCGGGCAGGCCGATGTGGATGGTGCGCACCGCCCAGGCGTGGCGCAGGTCGTAGGGGGTGAGGGGCATCCCGTAGCGGCGGAACTGCTCCGCCACCCGCCGGCCCACCTGCTGCAGGGTGGTGTGGCGCAGGTCGGTGCGCACCGCCGGCAGCAGGCCCCGGTCGAGCCCCAGCCGCGGCAACTCGAAGCGCTCCACCCACTCGGGCTGGAAGGGCCACACCTGGTGCTCGCCGGTTTTGCTGGTGGGCAGCACCCGCAGCACCCGATCGCCGCCCGGGGCGAGGGCCGAGAGGTCGGTGAAGAACACCTCATGGTTGCGCAGGCCGTAGGTGGCCATCAGCCCATAGGCCAGGCGCCAGCCGGGGTTGGGAATGCGCTCGATCCACTCCAGGATCTGCCCGTCGCTGGGCAGCTGGCGGAACTGGGCCGCATGCAGGCCATAGCCGCCGGCCCGCTCGCCCCAATCGGCCGGCAGGGCCAGCCCCTGCTGGCGGGCCAGGGCCGCCAGGGCGGTGCCGCACTGCTGACGGCCGCGGCTGGCCAGGGGGTAGCTCTCCAGCACCTGCTCCAGCAGCGGCAGCCCCAGGGGCAGCCCCCCCTGCTCCGCCAGCCGCTGCAGGCGCCGCAGGTAGGGGAGGTAGGCGCTGGTCCACGTGGTGCGGCAACCGGCGGGGTTGCGGCGGCGGCGCGGATCGGCGAAGAACCCCTGCTCAAAGCGCTGCACCGCCTCCCGCAGCGGCGCACTGGCGCGCGGGGCCGGGGCAGCGGCCGAGACAGAGCCCGCGGCCTCGGCCGGGGCCGCGCCCCAGGCGCCCCAATCAAAACTGTGGTGCTGCAGCTGCTGCTGCACCCGCCGCAGCTGGCTGCGGGCCTGCTCCAGCCCGGGGCCATCGGCCGCCAGCCCCAGGCTGATGCGCTGCACCCGGAAGCGAGCGCCCCCCCGCCGGCAGGGCAGGGGGCCCCGCAGCCCCAGGCGCTGGCCGCGGCGCTCCAGCCGCAGGGCCACACCGCCCTCCGCCAGGCGGGTGTTGTGGGCGCGGATGGCCCCATCGAGGGGATGGGAATCGCGCAGGGGGGGCTGGGGGTCGGCGGCGGCCATGCCGAAGCGGCGGCGGTGCAACGGCTGTGGGGCCGACCCTATCGAGCCGAAACAGGAACGGCCAGGCCCGGGGCGGCAGCGTTACGCTCGCCTCCATCGCTTGTCTGAACCCCGGCATGGCCAAGGT
>JBEBCX010000083.1:0-6835 GCA_041157425.1 Cyanobacteriota bacterium
TCGAACTGCTTTCACTCCTGCTCCGCTTCTGCACTCAAGCTGCCCCCGCGAATTGTTTTTCAGGAGTCCCCACTTAGCTGTTCCGCCTAGCCCTGTCAACAACAGTCAGGACTTCCACACAGAACCACTCTCATAGCCACCACGCCCACCCAGCACCTCCCAGTCCTCCCCCAAGCCTTCTTCGCCCGCCCCGCCGAAGTCGTCGCCCCCGACCTCATCGGCTGCCTGCTGGTGAAACGCCAACCCACTGGCGAGCTGCTGTGGGGCGTGATTGTGGAAACGGAGGCGTATTGCCAGAGCGAACCCGCCTGCCACGGGCATCGGCGCCGCAGCCCCAGCAACGAAACGCTCTTCGGTGAGCCAGGGCGTTTCTATGTGTATGTGAGTTATGGCATTCACCACTGCGTGAACGTGGTGACCGGCCGCGCCGAGTGGGCCAACGGGGTGTTGTTGCGGGCGGTGGCCCTGCCGGGTGAACCGGAGCGGGTGGCCGCGGGGCCGGCGCTGTTGGCGCGGCGCTTTGGCCTCGATCGCCGCCATGACGCCCAGATCGCCTCACCGGAGCAAGGGGTGTGGCTGGCACCTCGCCCGGCTGCGTGGCAGCAGGTGGCGCCAGATGATCGGATCCAGACCACCCGCATCGGCATCAGCGATGGCCAGGCGTTGCCCTGGCGGTGGTACCTGCGCCACAGCCGCAGTGTGAGTCGCCGTGCCCGGGGGGATCGCAACCCCCGGCCCGCTGAGGCCTGGGCCGTGGCCGCCGGCGCCGCGGGCTTCTAGCCTGCGGGTGTGATCCACGGGCAGCCTTGAGCGACTGGACCCACCGCCACGTGCTCGATCTGGCGGCCTTCTCGCTCGAGGATTACGCCACCGTTTTGGAGTTGGCCCAGCGCTTCCGCGCCATGCCCACCACTGGCGCCCGCAAGCTGCCGGCCCTGCAGGGCCGGCTGGTGACCACCCTGTTCTTTGAGCCCAGCACCCGCACCCGCAGCAGCTTTGAGCTGGCGGCCAAACGGCTTTCCGCCGATGTGCAGAGCTTCTCCCCCTCCTCCAGCTCCCTGAGCAAGGGCGAAAGCTTGCTCGACACCGTGCGCACCTATGTGGCCATGGGGGCCGACTTGCTGGTGGTGCGGCACCGCTGCACCGGCGTGCCCGCCAGCCTCGCCCGCGACCTTGACGCCAGCGGCGAGCGGGTGTCGGTGCTCAACGGCGGCGATGGCCTCCACAGCCACCCCAGCCAGGGGCTCTTGGATCTGTTCACCCTGGCGCGCCACTTTGCGCCGGAGGCGCCCACCCCCGAGGCCCTGCGCGGCCGGCGCATCGTGATCGTGGGCGATGTGCTCCATTCCCGCGTGGCCCGCTCCAACCTCTGGGCCCTCACCGCCTGCGGCGCCGATGTGGTGCTGTGCGGGCCCCCCACCCTGCTGCCGGAGGCCTTTGCGGCGTTCGTGGCGGCACCGCCGCCAGGGCAGCCCAGCGATCCGGTGGCGCAACGGGGCACGGTGCGGATTGCGCGCGATCTCGATCAGGCCCTCGCCGGTGCCGATGCGGTGATGACCCTGCGCCTGCAGAAGGAGCGCATGACCCAACAGCTGCTCACCAGCCTGGAGAGCTACCACCGCCACTACGGCCTCACCCATGCGCGCCTGCAGCGCTGCGGTGCCGCGGTGCCGGTGCTGCACCCCGGACCCGTGAACCGCGGTGTGGAGATGAGTGGTGCCCTGCTGGATGATCCCGCCCTCTCCCTGGTGGAGGAGCAGGTGACCAACGGCATCCCGGTGCGGATGGCGTTGCTGTATCTGCTGGCAGCTCGCTGAGCGCCGGAGCGCTGCCGCTCAAAGCAACTTGAAGCCCTCCAGCAGCAGCCCATAGCTGAACCCCAGGCGAGCCATGTCCACCAGCTGCAGCCCCAGGCGGTCGCCCGGGCGCCGGCGCAGCGGCCCCCGCAGCCGAATCGCCCCTTCAATCAGCAGCACACACAGCAACGCCGCCACCGGATCCAGGAAGGCGCGGGCGCCGGTGAGGGTGCCGATGGCGTTGCCGATCACGAAGGCCCCCAGCAGCACAATCAGCAGCAGCGACAGCCGCCGCCACGGGTTGGCGGCCCACTGCTCAAGCCGGGGCCAGGCCCCCCCGAGGCTGCTCTGCAGCCGGGTTCGTTGCGGCGGGGGAACGCTGTTCAACGAGGCAATCAGCCGTCGCTGTCTTTCTTACGGGCGCCTTTGCCTTCCAGCAACTCCAGCAGGGCCTCCATCTGGGCCATCACACCGCGCACCTCACCGGCTTCGGGCAGCAGGCCGTCTTCCATCACGCCCTGGTGCATCTCACGCAGCTCCTGGCGGATGTAGCGCAGGTGGCTCACCACCTGCTCGCGCTTCGACTGCGACATCTGCTGGACCGGAAACCGGGAAGATTTGTGTCCCTTTTACCGCATCGCCCCGCGGCCCCCACTATCACTTCTGCCCGAACTGGGCTTTGGCCTCTTCAAAGAAGGCCAAATCAATGGCGCTGCGCCCGCTTTCGCTGGCCAGCGCTTCGATGCGTTTGCGCACCGCCGGCCGCACAAAGAAGGGCACCTCTTTGAGCTTGGTTTCCGCCTCGGCGCTCCATTCCATGGCCAATCCCCTGTGTGCTGCCCCGGGCTGGAAGGTGGATGGAGAATAGGGGACTCGAACCCCTGACCTCTGCGGTGCGATCGCAGCGCTCTACCAGCTGAGCTAATTCCCCGGTGTGGACCCCGCTGCGGCAGCGTCCTGGCCAGAACTTATCAGCCTTTGCCGGCCCTGCACCCTTGCCATGACTTGCCCCGCCCTGCCATGACCAACGCCCCCAGCATCACCGCCGAGCTGATCGCCTCCCTGGATGAGGCCTCCATGGCCGCCCTGGCGCGCCGCCTCGAGGAGGACGACTATCCCAGCGCTTTCGCCGGCCTGCAGGACTGGCATCTGCTGCGGGCCGTGGCGATCCACCGCCCCGACCTGGCCCGCCCCTACGTGCACCTGGTGGATCAGGAACCCTTCGATGAGGACTGAGCCGCTCAGCCCCCCTGATCCGCTGGCGGGCCGGCGGATTTTGGTGGGCATCAGCGGCAGCATCGCGGCGGTGAAGCTGCCGCTGGTGGTGAGCGCCCTGGCCAAGCGCGGTGCCGAGGTGCGCTGCGTGCTGACCCCCAGCGCGGCCCAGCTGGTGAGCCCCGTGGCCCTGGCCAGCCTCAGCCGCCAGCGCGCCTATCTCGATGCCGATCAATGGAGCCACACGGCGGCGCGGCCGCTGCATGTGGAGCTGGCGGAGTGGGCCGAGCTGGTGCTGCTGGCACCGCTCTCGGCCACCAGCCTGGGCCGATGGGTGCATGGCCTCGGCGACAGCCTGCTGGCCTCGATCCTGCTGGCCACCGAAGCGCCGGTGCTGGCGGCCGCCGCCATGAACACCGCCATGTGGAGCTCACCGGGGGTGCTCGCCAACTGGCAGCAGCTGCAGGGTTTTGAGCGGGTGCTGCCCCTGGGGCCCGCCGAGGGGCTGCTGGCCTGCGACCGCCAGGGCACCGGCCGCATGGCGGAGCCGGGCCTGTTGCTGCTGGCCCTGGAATCCCTGGCGCTTTGGGGTTGGCGCCGCGATTGGCAGGGGCGCCGGTTGCTGGTCACGGCCGGGCCGACGCGCGAATGGCTGGATCCGGCCCGGTGCATCACCAACCCCAGCACCGGCCGCATGGGCGTGGCCTTGGCCCAGGCGGCCCGGTTGCGGGGTGCGGCGGTTCAGCTGCTGCATGGCCCGCTGCAGGTGGATCCCGCCTGGCTGGAGGGGCTCAGCTGCCAGCGCATCGACACCGGCGCGGAACTGCAGCAGCAGCTGCGTCTGCACCAGCCGGCCGCCGATGCCATCGCCATGGCCGCCGCCGTGGCGGACCATCGCCCGCTCGCCCCCCAGGCCCAGAAGCACGACAAACAAGCTCTGGCCGCCCAGCTGGCTGAGGGTTGGGAGGCGGTGCCCGATCTGCTGCAGGAGCTGGTGCAGCGGCGGCCGGCGGGTCAGCCCATCCTGGGCTTCGCCGCCCACAGCGGTGATGTGCTGCCCCAGGCCCAGGCCAAATTCGCCCGCAAGGGCTGCGACCTGCTGTTCGCCAATCCGATCGATCAGCCCGGTGCAGGGTTCGGGGCTGCTGCCAACCAGGGCTGGCTGTTGGGGCCGGGCCCGGCGGTGGAGACGGTGCCCGCCCAGGGCAAGCTGGCGGTGGCGCACCAACTGCTCACCGCCCTGGGGGCGCTGCTCTCAAGCGGCCAGGGCTGAGTCGTCGTCGCCGCTTTGCAGCAGATCCAGGAAGGTGCGCAGCTGCAGGCGCGGGATGTAGGGCCAGCCGCCGCTGCGCTCCATCCCCTGCAGCAGGTTGAACAGCTCACCGCGGTCGGCGGGCAGGCTGGCGCGGAAGGGGCCGTCTTGGATGGTGCGGTGCAGATCCTCCAGGCGGCGCAGCAACAGCAGCAGGGCCTCGGGGTTGCCATCCACCTCATCGGCCAGCCCCTGGAGGCCCGCCAGCTCGCTGCTCAGCCGCGCCTCCCAGTCGCCCTCGGCCAGGCGGTTGTTGGATTGCTCGTCGGGGCTGCCAGCGCTCATCGGGGGGAGTTCAACCGCTCTCGCATACAGGTTGTTGAGAGCCGCGACATGGTACGCGGAATGGGCTTTTTGCACCGGTAGTATCCCGAGCGGGCGCATCCCCACCAGAGGTTTTCCCCGCCAGACCGGCTTCTCCCCATGCGTTTTCGTCCCCTGCTGGCCCTCGTGCTGGCGCTCTGTCTCACCTTCGTCACCGCCTGCAGCGGTGGTGCCAAGGCGGTGGACCGGGCCAACCTGACCTACGACGACATCCACAACACCGGTCTGGCCAACGACTGCCCGACCCTGCCGGATTCGGCCCGCGGCTCCATCAGCCTCGACGCCTCCAGCAAGTACCAGCTGCGCGAAATCTGCATGCACCCCGCTGAGGTGTATGTGAAAGGTGAGCCCACCAACAAGCGCCAGGAGGCCCAGTTCGTGGCCACCAAGATCCTGACCCGCTTCACCACCAGCCTCGATCAGGTGTACGGCGACCTGGCGGTGACCGGCAACGGCATCAACTTCAAGGAGCTGGGCGGCATCGACTTCCAGATCGTCACCGTGCTGCTGCCCGGTGGTGAGGAAGTGCCGTTCACCTTCTCCAGCAAGGATCTCGACGCCACCGCTGACGGCGCCGCCATCAGCACCAGCACCGACCTGAGTGGCAGCTACCGCGTGCCCAGCTACCGCACCTCCAACTTCCTGGATCCCAAGGGCCGTGCCCTCACCACCGGTGTGCAGTACGCCCAGGGTCTGGTGGCCCTCAACGGCCAGGACGACGAGCTGGCCCGCGAGAACAGCAAGCGCTACATCGATGGCGTGGGCGAGATGAACCTGTCGATCACCAAGGTGGACGCCGCCACCGGTGAGTTCGCTGGCGTGTTCACCGCCGTGCAACCCTCCGACACCGACATGGGCAGCCACGATCCGGTGGACGTGAAGATCACCGGCCAGCTCTACGGCCGTCTGGAGAAGGTCTGATCGCCATCGCCGGCATGGCACCCGGGGGGCTTCGGCCCCCTTTTTTTGTGGGCTGAACCGGCCGGGGGTGGCCAGCGGCGCCGCTCTGGGAGAATCGCCCCCATTGATCGACTCCCGTTCGCCCGCCATGACGAGCACCGCCACCCCCGCCCGCACCGGCCTGATTGCCCCCCACGGCGGCAGCCTGGTGGACCTGCGGGTGCCGGCGGAGCAGCGCGAGGCCGTCAAGGCGGGCGTGGATCACGTGGTCGAGTGCTCCGATCGCAACGCCTGCGACGTGGAGCTGCTGATGGTGGGGGGCTTCTCCCCCCTGCGGGGCTTCATGCACCAGGACGACTACCGCTCGGTGGTGGAGACCAACCGCACCACCAGTGGGCTGTTGTTCGGCCTGCCGATCGTGATGGACACCGACCGCGACGACATCGCGGTGGGCCACAAGCTGCTGCTCACCTACCGCGGCCAGGAGCTGGCGGTGATGACCGTGGAAAGCAAGTGGGAGCCCGACAAGGCCCGTGAGGCCCTGGGCTGCTACGGCACCTCCTCGATCGAGCACCCGGCGGTGAAGATGATCGCCACGGAGCGCGGCCGCTTCTACCTCGGCGGTGCCATCGCGGGCCTGGAGCTGCCCCGCCGCGTGTTCCCCTGCAAAACCCCCGCCGAGGTGCGGGCCACCCTCCCCGAAGGCCAGGACGTGGTGGCCTTCCAGTGCCGCAACCCCATCCACCGCGCCCACTACGAGCTGTTCACCCGCGCCCTCGACGCCACCAACGTGAGCGAGCAGGGCGTGGTGCTGGTGCACCCCACCTGCGGCCCCACCCAGGACGACGACATCTCCGGTGAGGTGCGCTTCCAGACCTACGAGCGCCTGGCCGCCGAGGTGAACAACCCCCGCATCCGCTGGGCCTACCTGCCCTACTCGATGCACATGGCCGGCCCCCGCGACATGGCGGGCTGTAAGTCGTCGATCAGCGGCGACGACTTCTACGGCCCCTACCAGGCGCAGGATTTCGCCCGCGACAACGCCCCCGAGCTCGGCATGGAAACCGTGCCCTCGCTAAACCTCGTGTACACCGAGGAGGAGGGCTACGTGACGGCCGAGCACGCCGATGCCCGCGGCCTGCACGTCAAGAAGCTCAGCGGCACCCAGTTCCGCCAGATGCTGCGCAGCGGTGAGGAGATCCCCGAGTGGTTCGCCTTCCGCAGCGTGGTGGAGGTGCTGCGCTCCGCCTCCTGAGGTCGAGTCCAGGCCCCCAAGGCCTGGACAGCC
>JBEBCX010000084.1:0-6384 GCA_041157425.1 Cyanobacteriota bacterium
GTTTCGGTGTCGCGCGCGCTCACCACCAGCACCAGGGGGCTGTCGTTGCCCTGGCGCAGCTGGCGGCACAAATCGAGGCCGTTGATGCCCGGCAGCATCAAATCGAGCACCACCAGGTCGTAGCGGTTGCGGTTGAGCAGGTCCCAGGCGCTCTGGCCGTTGGTGGCGGCTGTCACGGCGAAGCCCTCCATCTCCATGGCTTCGCACACGGTCTCGCGGATCGTGTCGTCGTCCTCCACCACCAGCAGGCGGGCGGGCTGCATGGGGGGACGAACCTGACTCATGCTCGAATTCTGCTGGGGCGTGCCTGTGTTCAGGAACACAGGGGCCACCCCGCTCTCAGGCCGGCCTGGCTTGGTCGGCTGCGCTCGGCAGCGTGCATTCGGTGAGCGGAGCGGTGGCCTGGCTGCCATCGGAGAGGCGCTCCAGGATGCGGGCCAGATCCACCGCCGACAATTCGCCATCGCTGCCCCACTTGAGGCTGGTGCTCGAGGCGGAATTCACGGCACGGTTGTCGGGTGCGGGGGTGGCGTGATCCATTCCGAACGGGGATGGAGGCGGGATGTCTTGAAACCCACACTAAAGCCGCCTCCGACCCTGGCAACGGTGTTAAGCGCGGCAGAACTGCGGCTTCTAGGCGGCCTGCAGTTCTGCCGGCCGGTAGGGCGTGAAGTTGGCCTTGCGGGTGCCGCAGATCGGGCAGCTCCAGTCGTCGGGGATGGCCTCGAAGGCGGTGCCGGCGGCGATGCCTGAATCCGGATCCCCCACGGCGGGGTTGTAGATCACCCCGCACACCTTGCAGATCCACAGGCCCGGCACCGGCTGGGGGGCTTCGCCGAGGAGGCCGTCGCCCTTGAGGGCCTCCAGGGCCACGCTGTAGCGGTCGGCGTGGTGGTGCTCCACCGGCTCCAGCAGGCCGAAGTTGCGGGCGGCGGTGCGGAACACACCGGCGTGCTGCTGGGATTCCGTGATCTGCTCGCTGAATTCGGCCTCGGCACCGCTGTCGCGGTCGGCTCGGGCCTGGGCCGCAAACTCCGGGTACATCGTTGTGTACTCGTAGGTTTCGCCCTCGATCGCCAGCTCCAGGCAACGGGCCAGCACCGCCTGCTTCTGGCTGTCGCTGAGGGCGGCCGGGTCGTCCACCACCAGCTCGGGATGGAGCAGCCGGAAGTGGGCAAAGGCGTGCTCGGTTTCCTGGTTGGCGGTGTCGCGGAACAACTTGGCCAGCTCGCTGTGGCCCAGCTGCTTGGCCACATCGGAGAAGAACAGGTATTTGCGGTTGGCCATGCTCTCGCCGCCGAAAGCGGCTTCGAGGTTGGCGTGGGTGCCGGGCTTGGAGAGGTCCATGGGGGCAGCTGCTTTTCAGTGGCGCCAGTGTAACGGGCTAAGTCGGAGTCAGTCCGACTTGGTCGGGGCAGCCGTGGCCAGGCGCCTGCCGTCTGGTTAGATCTGGGGTTGAGCAGCGCAGCAGCCGCCCATGGGCCATCACCAGGTTTTGATCGTGGGCGGTGGTGCCGCCGGCATCACCGTGGCGGCACGGCTGAAGCGTTTTCGCCCCAGCCTGGAGGTGGCGATCCTCGAGCCCTCCAGCGATCACTACTACCAACCGGGTTGGACCCTGGTGGGCGGTGGCCTGTTCACCCTGGAGCAGACCCGCCGCAACGAAGCCTCCCTGATCCCCGCCGGCGTCAGCTGGATCCGCGAAGGGGCCGCCGGCTTTGATCCGGCCAACAACACGGTGACCACCACCGGCGGCCAAACCCTCACCTACGACGCCCTGGTGGTGGCCACCGGCATGAAGCTCTGCTGGGAGGCCATCAAGGGGCTGCCGGAGGCGTTGGGCCAGGGGGGTGTCTGCAGCAACTACGCCAAGGAGTTCGCCGCCTACACCTGGGAGTGCATCCAGCACTTCCAGGGGGGCAATGCGGTGTTCACCTGCCCGCCGATGCCGATCAAGTGCCCCGGCGCCCCCCAGAAGATCGCCTACCTGGCCGACGACGCCATCAAGCGCGACCCGGCCGTGGCCGCCAAGAGTGCGGTGATCTACGCCACCGCCACCCCCGGCATCTTCGGGGTGCCCACCTACGCCGCACCGCTGCGGGAGGTGGTGGCCCGCAAGGGCATTGATGCCCGCTACAGCCACGTGCTCACCGAGGTGCGCGCCGCCAGCAAGGAGGCCGTGTTCAAGGTCACCAAAGAAGGAGAGGAGCCGCGCGAGGAGGTGATCCCCTACGCACTGCTGCACGTCACCCCACCGATGGCCGCTCCGGATGTGGTGGCCCAGAGCCCCCTGGCGGCCGCCAGTGGGTTTGTGGAGGTCGACAAACACTCCCTTCAGCACGTGCGCTTCGCCAATGTGTTCGCCATTGGCGATGTGAGCGGCATGCCCAACTCCAAAACCGCCGCCGCCGTGCGCGGCCAGGCGCCGGTGCTGGTGACCAACCTGCTGGCCCAGCTGGATGGTGGCAAGGGCGATGGCGCCTACGACGGCTACAGCTGCTGCCCGCTGATCACCGGCTACGGCAAAACGATCATGGCGGAGTTCAATTACGAGCAGCAGCCGGTGCCCTCCTTCCCGCTCGATCCCACCCAGGAGCGCTGGAGCATGTGGGTGATGAAAACGGCGGTGCTGCCCTGGGTGTATTGGAACCGCATGCTCAAGGGGGCTGACCACGAGCGCAAGTTCATCCCCGGTGTGAGCCACTGACCATGGGCACGTCTGAAGGAACCCCGGTGGCACCGTTGGATCTGCTGGTGATCGCCGCCAGCAATGGCGCCAACCTCGAGCTGGCGCAGCGTTTCGCGGCGGCGGCCGCCGCCCAGGGCCTGGAGGCCAGGGTGGTGGATCTGGTGGCTCTGGATCTGCCGCTGTACACACCGCTGGCCCAGGCGGCCGGCACCCCGCCTGGGGTGGCGGCCCTGCAGGGGCAGCTCGCCGCGGCGGCGCGCTTGGTGATCTGTGCCCCGGAATACAACGGCTCGATTCCGCCGGTGCTCACCAGTGCCATCGCCTGGCTGTCGGTGCAGGGCGACGACTTCCGCGCCCTCTTCAACGGGCGCCCCGTGGCCATCGCCACCCATTCCGGTGGGGGAGGCCACACCGTGCTGGCGGCCCTCAGGTTGCAGTTGGCGCACCTGGGGGCCCATGTGGTGGGTCGTCAATTGGTGAGCAATGCCCACCAACCCGCCAAGGACGACAGCATCAACGACCTGATCCGTCGCCTTCGGCACCTGCAACCCCTCCCGACCTGAGCGATGCACGCCACGCCGTTGCATCGCCCGGCCGCCGAGCGCTTCCACAGCCAGCTCGATTGGCTTGACAGCTGGCACAGCTTCTCCTTTGCCGGCCACCACGACCCGGCCTGGATGGGCTTCGGCCCCCTGCGGGTGATCAATGACGACACCATCGCCGCCGGCAGGGGGTTCGGCATGCACCCCCACCGCGACATGGAGATCATCACGGTGATGCTGGAGGGGGAGCTGCACCACCGCGATTCCATGGGCCACGCCGAGGTGTTGCGGGCCGGTGAGGTGCAGCGCATGAGCGCCGGCACCGGCGTGGTGCACAGCGAAGTCAACGGCGGCCATCAGCCCTGCCGCCTGCTGCAGATCTGGATTGAGCCCAGCACAACCGGCCTCGCCCCGGCCTACGAGCAGCGCCCCTTCCCGCCGCAGCCAGGCCAATGGACCCCGCTGCTGGACCCCGAGCGCCGCGGCGGGGCCATGGCCATTGAGCGGCCGGTGCGGCTCTGGCGCGGGCAGCTGGCGCCGCAGCAGCGGCTGGCGTGGCCGCAGGGTTTGGCCGCGGCAGACGGGCTCTGGCTTCAGCTGATTGAAGGGGAGCTAAGGGCGCCCTGGGCCCTGCGGCGGGGCGATGGTCTGGGGCTGGCCTGGCCCGCCCCAGAGCTCTCCCCAGAGCCCGCACCCCTGGAGGCCGCGGCGGCCGGGGCTGATCTGCTGTTGTTTGCCCTCGCCTGAGCCGGGGGAGCACGGCCGCCTGTCGCCTGGAGCACCGGCGCCGGCGCGGGGCCTGGCCAGGCTGGTGCCGTTGGCTGAGCGCCTGTGTTGCACTCCGGTTTCCCCGCCGAGGGCCGCCTCTACCGGCTCACCGATGCCCGCGGCCTGCCCCATCCGGTGCTCGATGAGCTGTTTGAGGGCCGCGACCAGGCCCTCGAGGCCGCCCTGGAGTGGTTGCAGCAGCAGGGCCTGTTGGATGTCCACGCCGATGCCCGCGAGCGGGAGCGCCAGCTGGCCCTGCACGTGGGCCTGGAGATGAGCACCCCCAGCGGCGACTGGCGCACCCTGCGCCATGCCGGTTTCACTGGGTGGCGGTCGCTCAGCGTCTGAATGCAGCGCTCCCCCGGGTTGGATCGTCCCCTGGCCTGGGCGGGGTTGCTGGCCAATGGCGCCGCCCTGGGCGGCCTGCCCCTGGCGCTAACGCTGCCCGGCCCCCTGGCCACCGCGCGTCTGGTGGTGGGCCTGGCGGCGGTGCTGCCGGCCCTGGTGGTGGGGGTGGTGGCCTGCGGCGGCCTGCTGGCCCAGCGCCGCTGGGGCCGCACCGTGGCGCTGGTGGCCCTGGGGTTGGGGCTGGCGGTGGCCCTGGCGGCGGGGATCGTGTGGCTGGCGCTGGTGCCGCTGCAGCGGGGGGCCACCGCCTGGGGGCTCGGCGGCCTGTGGCTGCTGCAGCTGCTGGTGCTGATTCGCTGGTGCCTGCCCCCGGCCGAAATGGCAGCGACTGCGACAGACAGGCCCCTGGCCTGAGTTGAACCATGGCCCTCACCTGATCACCATGGCCATGGCCCAATACCGCCTGGTGGACCACCGCGGCGCCCCCCATCCCGTTCTCGACGACCTCTACGAATCCCTGGAGGCCGCCTGGTCTGATGCCCTCGCGTGGTGGGGCGACAACGTGTCGAGCGTCAGTGGCCGCATCGAGCCGATGGCCATCGGCGTGGAGGTGAGCACCACCAGCGGCACCTGGCGCACCCTGCGCTACCCCGGCAGCTGAGGCTCGGGCGGCGATGAAGAAGATCGAAGCGATCATCCGGCCCGAAGCCCTGCGACCGCTCCAGCAGGCGCTGTTGCAGATCGGCGTGCCGGGCATGTCGGCCTCCGATGTGCGGGGCCTGGGCCGCCAGGGCAGCCAGGTGCAGCTGCACAGCGGCACGGGCCTGCGGCTGGATTTCCTGCGCAAGGTGCGCGTGGAGATCGTGCTGGAGGAGCGCCAGGAGGAGGAGGTGCTGGCCCTGATCGAGCGCATCAACCGCACCGGCCGCATCGGTGACGGCAAGGTGTTCACCGGCCCGCTGGAGACGGCCCACCGCATCCGAACGGCGGAGCAGGGGCTGCTGGCGATCTGAGCCACCCGCCGCCGAACCGAAAAAACCGTATCCGCTGATACCGGGGGCCGCCCCTTGGCCGCGTTGGATGGTTTGTAGTGATACAAACCGCCATGCCCAGTGCCGAGCGTTTCGCCGCCCTTCAGACCATTCAGCGGCGCAAGCCCGTGCCCGTGGCGGCCCCCTCAGCCCTGGCAGACATCTGGGCCAGCGACGTCTTCAGCCTCGACACCATGAAGGAGGCGCTGCCCCGCAGCGTGTTCAAGTCGATCCAGAAGACCATCCGCGACGGCGGCAAGCTCGATCCGGCCATTGCCGATGCCGTGGCCGCCGCCATGAAGGACTGGGCCACCGCCAAGGGGGCCCTCTACTACGCCCACGTTTTTTATCCGCTCACCAACCTCACGGCGGAGAAGCACGACGGCTTCATCGTGCCCAAGTCCGATGGCCGCGCGATCACCGAGTTCACCGGCAAGTTGCTGGTGCAGGGCGAGCCGGATGGCTCTTCGTTCCCCAATGGCGGCCTGCGCTCCACCTTTGAAGCCCGCGGCTACACCGCCTGGGATGTCACCAGCCCCGCCTGGTTGATGCGCACCCCCAACGGGGTGACCCTCTGCATCCCCACGGTGTTCGTGAGCTGGACCGGCGAGGCCCTCGACAAGAAAACCCCGCTGCTGCGCTCCAACGCCGCCGTCAACGCCCAGGCCCAGCGCCTGCTGCGGCTGCTGGGTGAAACCGAGGTGGCCCGCATCAGCTCCAGCTGCGGCGCTGAGCAGGAGTACTTCCTGGTGGACAACGCCTTCATGGCCCTCCGCCCCGACCTGCAACTGGCCGGCCGCAGCCTGTTCGGCGCGCCGCCGGCCAAGGGCCAGCAGTTTGACGACCACTACTTCGGCGCCATCCCCGAGCGGGTGCAGGTGTTCATGCAGGACGTGGAGGAGCAGCTCTACCGCCTGGGGGTGCCCGCCAAGACCCGCCACAACGAGGTGGCCCCCGGCCAGTTCGAGATCGCACCGGTGTACGAGGCCGCCAACGTGGCCACCGA
>JBEBCX010000085.1:0-6369 GCA_041157425.1 Cyanobacteriota bacterium
CAACCTCCTGCCGGAGGATGCCAGCCTCAACGCACCCGTTTACGACGAACTCTTCAAGGTTCTCTTCAGCATTGGCACGATTTTGCTGATCGGCATTGCCGGACTGATTGTTTACAGCCTGGTGCGCTTTCGCCGTGTGAGCGGCGACAACGGGGACGGGGTAGCCATCGAGGGCAATCTGCCGCTGGAAATCCTCTGGACAGCCATCCCCGCGGTGGTGGTGCTGTTCGTGGGGATCTACAGCTACGACATCTACGACCGCATGGGCGGCATGGCGCCGCTCAACGACCACAGCATGCACGCCATGCACAGCGACGCCAGCGACGGCCGCACCTGGGCGGGCATCAGTCCGGTGGCCATGGACGCCAGCACCGGCACACCGCCGCTGCCGATCGACGTGACAGCGATCCAGTTCGCCTTCATCTTCCACTACCCCGATGCGGACATCACCGCCGGTGAGCTGCACGTGCCCGTGGGGCAGCCGGTGGCGTTAACGATGAAGGCCAACGACGTGATCCATGCCTTCTGGGTGCCGCAATTCCGCCTCAAGCAGGACGTGATCCCCGGCCAGCCCACCCTGCTGAGCTTCACCGCCACCAAACCCGGCCGTTACCCGATCGTCTGCGCGGAACTCTGCGGGCCGTACCACGGCGGCATGCGCTCCACCGTGGTGGTGGAGGAGCCCCAGACCTTCGCCGACTGGGTGGCCCAGAACAGCCCGGCCGCGAGCCCCGACGCCCCCACCGCCGTTCAGTCATGACGCTGACCCTCTCCCCACCGAGCGCCACCGCCCCGCCGCTGCAGCCCCAGGGCTGGCTGCGCTACCTGAGCTTCAGCACCGACCACAAGGTGATCGGCCTGCAATACCTGGTGTGCAGCTTCATCTTCTACCTGGTGGGGGGCGCCCTGGCCGGCGCGATCCGCACCGAACTGTTGACCCCGATCTCCGATTTCCTGCCCCGGGAGACCTACAACGAAGTGCTCACCCTGCACGGCACGGTGATGATCTTTCTGTGGATCGTGCCGGTGGTGAATGGGGCCTTCGGCAACTACCTGATCCCCTTCTATGTGGGGGCGCGGGACATGGCCTTCCCCCGCCTGAATGCGGTGGCCTTCTGGCTGATTCCACCGGCGGGTCTGCTGCTGATCAGCAGCTACTTCATCGCCAGCGCGGCCCAATCCGGATGGACCGCCTACCCGCCCCTGAGCCTCACCACCCCGGCCACGGGGCAGATCATCTGGATCCTCAGTGTGCTGCTCTTGGGCGGCAGTTCCATCTTCGGCGGCATCAATTTCATCGCCACCATCCTCAAGCTGCGGCGGCCCGGCCTGAAGTTGATGCAATTGCCGATGTACTGCTGGGCCATGCTCGGCACCAGCATCCTGGTGGTGCTCTCCACCCCGGTGCTGGCGGGCACCCTGGTGCTGCTCAGCTTCGACATCATTGCCCACACCGGTTTCTTCAACCCCTCGCTAGGGGGCAATGCCGTGGTGTACCAGCACCTGTTCTGGTTTTACTCACACCCGGCGGTGTACATCATGGTGCTGCCGGCCTTCGGCCTGGTGAGTGAAATCCTGCCGGTGCATGCCCGCAAACCGCTGTTCGGTTACACCACGATGGTGTACTCGATCATGGGCATTGTGTTCCTGGGCTTGATCGTGTGGGCACACCACATGTTCACCAGCGGCACACCTCCGTGGATGCGGCTGTTTTTCACCATCGCCACCTCCTTCATCGCCGTTCCCACGGGCATCAAGTTTTTCAACTGGCTCGCCACCCTCTGGGGCGGGAAGATCGCCCTCAACAGCGCCATGCTGTTTTCCTGCGGCTTCATCCTTAATTTCGTGTTCGGTGGCATCACGGGGGTGGCCCTGGCCCAGGTGCCGTTCGACATCCACGTGCACGACACCTACTTCGTGGTGGGCCATTTCCACTACATCGTCTACGGCGGCACGGTGTTCGTGATCTTCGCCTCCATCTACCACTGGTATCCGAAGGTCACCGGCCGGCTGCTCAACGAACCCCTGGGCCGGCTGCATTTTCTGCTCACCTTCGTGGGTTTCAACCTCTGCTTCGCCCCCCAGCACTGGATGGGGCTCAACGGCATGCCGCGCCGTGTGGCCGAATACGACCCGCAATTCGAGCTGATCAACCAGGTGAGCAGCGTTGGGGCCCTGTTGATGGCCGTGAGCACCCTGCCCTTCCTGGTGAACGTGATCCTCAGCGCCTTCCGGGGTGAACCGGCGGGCGACAACCCCTGGAACGCCCTGACGCCGGAATGGCTCACCAGCTCGCCGCCACCGGTGGAGAACTGGCATGGGGAGCCCCCCTTGGTGCATGAGCCCTACGGCTACGGCGTGGAGCCCGGATCCCTGAGCCTGGCTGCCACCAGCGGCCGTGACCTCTGGAGTGCGGGCGATCCCGAGCGCAAACCCTGATGGCACCCCTTCACCCCGCTCCGGCCCGATGACCAGCCTCAGCAGCACCCCCGACCAACGCCCGGAGGCCCTGGAGCCCCAGATCGGTGAGCACGGGGCCACCGAGGAGCACGGCGAGCACCACGGCGACCACCGCATGTTCGGCCTGGCCACCTTCCTGGTGGCCGACGGCATGACCTTTGCGGGCTTCTTCGCCGCCTACCTCACCTTCCGGGCGGTGAACCCGTTGCCCTCCGGATCCACCTACGAGCTGGAGCTGCTGCTGCCGACGCTCAACACCGTGATCCTGCTGGTGAGCAGCTTCACCTTCCACCGGGCCGGCTCAGCCCTGCGCCGCAACGATGGCGACGGCTGCCAGCGCTGGTTGCTGATCACCGCCGCCCTCGGATTCAGCTTCTTGGCGGGCCAGATGAAGGAGTACTTCAGCCTCCCCTTCGGCCTGACGGACAACCTGTTCGCCAGCACCTTCTATGCCATCACCGGCTTCCACGGGCTGCATGTGACCCTCGGCGGGCTGATGATCCTGATCGTGTGGTGGCAAAGCCGCCAAGGGGGACGGGTGCGCAGCGGAGACCCCTTTCCACTGGAAGCTGCCGAGCTCTACTGGCACTTCGTGGATGGCATCTGGGTGGTGCTCTACGGAATCCTCTATCTGCTCTGATTGCCGTCCGGGCGAACCGTTGGCAAAAAACTGAATCTTTTCCTTGCGATCTGCCCTTGCCGATGTTCGAGATCGATCGGCACAATCGGGCCAGCAGCTCTCCGCTCCACCGGTGTTCGTCGAAGAGAAAGTCAGCGCCCCAACGCAGATGCTGGAGGGCAAGGCCCTGCTCGACAAGGCGCGCTCCCTGAGCAATCGCCCCGAAGACCAGATCGCGCGGGCCTGCGGTTATGTGGGGCCCAGCGGGCGGCTGCTCAAAAAAAGCTTCTACCGCGCCCTGGTGGAAGCGAAGGGCTACAGCCTCCCCAGCCACAGCTCCGGCGGTGGGGGCGGGAGCCGCGGGCGGCAGGCCGAATTCCGCACCCGCGTGCACGGCAACGGCAACCTGCTAATCGGCCACGCCTACACACGGCGCATGGGTCTGGAGCCGGGCCAGGAATTCAAGATTGAAATCCACAAGGAAACCGGCTCCATCTGGCTGCTCCCCCTCGAGGAGGGTGCGACCAGCTGAGCCCATCAGCCCTCGGGCTCGTGGAAGGCGGCGCTGAACACCAACAGGTCGACCCCGCTGAACAGGAAGCTGATCCCCACCAGGATCCCCAGCACCGTGAGCAGGCCGCCGGCCTGCATGGTCACGATCAGCAGCCCCAGGATCAGGGTGACGATGCCGTTGGCCAGACCCCATCCCCACCCGGACATCTCCCGGTGGGACAGCGCCACGATTGCCGCCACCACGCCTTCCACCAGGAAGACGATGCCGATGGCAAAGGCGAGGGCCGCCACCTGGGCCGCCGCGGGCACCAGGCCGGCACTGAACTGCTGAATGATCCAGCCACCGGTGACCACAAACAGGGTGGACACCACCAGGCGCCAGAAGCAATGCCAGCGGCTGAGGCGGCGGGAACGGTTGAGGCCGTTCACCCAGCCGACAATGCCGCTCACGAGGAAGGCGAGCGCCACCACCACGGTGACCCAGGCGGAGGCGATCACCGGAAACAGCAGCGCCAGCACGCCCAGCACCAGCAGCAGGATGCCCTCAGCGATGGTGAAGCTGCGCAGGGAGCCGAGGCCGGACTCGACACGCTCAGAAGCCATGGATGGATTCAGTGGACAACACCCCTGGACGCTATTCAGCGCGGCCGGAATCGTCAGCCAGCCGAACGGTTTTGCAACCTCAACCCCGGCACGGCCCCCTCAACCCCAACCGTGGTCCGCCAGCCAGGCGGCCGTCAGTGGAGGCTCCGCCGTTCCCGCGGGGGCGCCATGGCGCAGCAACCGCTCGGTGTATTTCGCCAGCAGATCCGCCTCCAGGTTCACCGCATCGCCCTGGCGCAAGTGCCGCAGGGTGGTGGACGCCCAGGTGTGGGGGATCACCGCAATCCAAAACGTGGCGCCGTCCTCGCTGCAGCCGGCCACCGTGAGGCTGATGCCATCCACCGCCACGCTGGCCTTCTCGCAGACATAGCGGCCATAGGCGGGGTCATCCCAGCGCAGGCTGAGCTGCCAGGAGGCGCTCTGCTGCTCCACCGCCACCACGGTGCCCTGGCCATCCACATGGCCGCTCACCAGGTGTCCCCCCAGCCGATCCGCCAGGCGCAGTGCGGGCTCGAGGTTCACCCAGCCGCGGCGTTTGGCCTTCGCCGCCAGGGTGGTGCGCGCCAGGGTTTCTTCGCTCACATCGGCGCGAAAGCCCTGGGCAGAGTGGGCCGTGACCGTCAGGCACACCCCATCCACGGCGACGCTGTCGCCCAGCTGCAGCTGGGCGGGATCGAGGGCCGCTCCGGCGGGGATCAGCAGCTCCACACCCGTGCCGGTGCGCTGCAGCTGGCCCACGGCCTGCACCAACCCGGTGAACATGCGGTGCCCCGTCCAACCCTGGCCATAATCGGGCAGAACGGCCTGCGGGCAAGCGATGGTTGAGATGCGCGTGGCCGGCATTGCCCTGGACGCGGCCAGCCGCAGCCCGATCGTGCTGCTGCGCGACCCCTCCGGACGCCGCCAGGTGCCGATCTGGATCGACCAGGCCCAGGCGCAAAACATCATGGCCGGCCTGAGCGAGCAGCCACCGCCGCGGCCCCTCAGCCACGACCTGATGGCCCAGCTGCTGCAGGCCGGTGGCCTCACCCTCGAGCGGGTGATCATCCACACCATCGAGGACAGCACCTTCCGCGCCGTGCTCAAGCTCAGCCACGACGACGGCGACGGTGACACCGTTGAACTCGACGCCAGGCCCAGCGATGCCATCGCCCTGGCCCTGCGCACCGGTAGCGGCATCTGGATGCTGGAGGAGGTGGTGGCCGACGCCTCGATCCCCGTGGATGCGGAGGCCGATGCCGAGGACGACGCCGACTTCCGCCGCTTCCTCGACCAGGTGAGCCCGGCCGAACTGGTGCGGCAGATCGGCCGCGCCCGCAGCGATGCCCCCAGCGAACCCCCCGGAGACGACACCGCCGGCGACGAAGCCAGCGGCGGTGGCGGAGAGGACGACCCTGGCTGACCCGCGCCCCTTCGGCCGGGGGCCGGCGGTCTCCCCCTTCTGCCTGGGCACCATGCGCGCCACCGGCAGCGCCCAGCAGATGGCGGCGGTGCTGGAGGCGGCCCTGGAGGCGGGGATCTGGCACATCGAAACCGCCCCCGCCTACGGGCCGGCGGAGCGGTTTCTGGGCCAGGCGCTGCGCACCCTGCAGCAACGGCACCCGCAGCGCCATGGGCAGCTGGTGCTCACCAGCAAGCTGCTGCCGGGGGTCAGCCTGGAGGCGGGGCAACGGCAGCTGCGGGAGATCCTTGAGCGGCTTGGGCTCGAGCGGCTGCACAACCTGGCGGTGCATGGCCTCAACCGACCCGAGCACCTGCACTGGGCCACGGCCGGCCCCGGTGCCGAGCTGCTGCGCTGGGCCCAGGGGGAGGGGCTGGTGGGCCAGGTGGGATTCTCCAGCCACGGCAGCACGGCCCTGATCGAGCAGGCCCTCGCCAGCGGGCAGTTCGCGTTCTGCAGCCTGCACCTGCACCTGTTCGACCCGACCCGGTTGCCCCTGGCCCGGGCAGCCCTGGCGCAGGGCATCGGGGTGCTGGCCATCTCCCCAGCCGACAAGGGGGGCCGGCTCTACGACCCGCCGGCGATGCTGCAGGCCGATTGCGCCCCCTTTGCACCGCTGGAGCTGGCCTACCGCTTCCTGCTCGACCAGGGCATCTCCACCCTCAGCCTGGGGGCCGCCCAACCCAGCGACCTGGCCCTGGCCGCCGCCATCGCCGGCCCCTCAGCGGCGCCG
>JBEBCX010000086.1:0-6363 GCA_041157425.1 Cyanobacteriota bacterium
TTCACCATGGTCACCGCCGCCCCGCCCAAGCGGACCGTGCTCAGCGTCAGCCGGCTCAAGACCCTTGCCAGCTCGATCTGACATCAGTAGGCGTCTGCTCAGCGGGCCGGAAAGCGACCCGGCTCCATCGAAGGAGCTTCCCAGGTGGGATGAGGTGGTGCTGCGCTCCAGCCCCATCCCAAGCCGCGGCCTTCTTCTTCTCAATGCCGATGGCGGTGATGGGCATCACTGACATGCGGGTGTGCATGTTCCAGCTCGTCGTGCCGATGCTCATGGGCATGCCAGAAGGGTTGATCGGACGCGACACCTTCCAGGTCTTCGGGTTGATGGCGATGCTCGTGATGGGGATCGCCACCGCGCGGATCGTGCCGGTGACGATGGGCGTGACGCAGCACGTCATGGTGATGCCAGTGGCTGTGCTGCTCCCGCAGCAGCAGCAGTACACCGGCGGCCATCAGGCCAGCGGCCACCAGCAGCTGGGGGGTCAGGGAGTCCCGCAGGACTAGCAGGGAGAACAGAGCGCCGACGAAGGGCGCGGTGGAGAACAGCACCGCCTCGCGGGCCGCTCCGAGATCGCGCAGGGCCAGCAGATCCAGCCAGATCGAGATTCCATAACCCAGGGCCCCGATCGCCAGCAGCACCAACGTCACTGGCAGTGCCGGGAAGGGCTGCCCCAGCAGCAACGCCAGGGCCAACATCGGCAGCGAGGCGCCGACCGCCTTGAATGTGGCGATCTGGATCGGATCGCGCAGGCTGAGGCGCTGGCTGAGGTTGTTATCAATCCCCCAGGCCAGCGTGGCCAGGGCGATTAGGGCGCTTCCCCCGGAGGTGGCTCCGCTGAGGGAGCCCTCCGAGAGCAACACCGCTCCGGCGATCGTGAGCCCAGCCGCCACCAGGCCCCGTCGGCCGAGGTGCTCACGGCCCAGCAGCACGGCGATCGCCAGGGTGAATACGGCCTCGAGGTTGAGCAGCAGCGAGCTGGAGGCCGCCGGTAGGCGGGCCAGGCCCAGCACCAGGGCCACCGGTCCCACCACGCCGCCGAGCAGGGTGAGGGTCGCCAGCGCAGGCAGGTCCTCACGGCCCAGCCCCGTTTCGGCCCTGGTGCCCCGAATCGTTCGCACCACCAGAAGGGCCAGGGTGGCGCCGCCGTAGAGGAGGCCGGCAATGCTCAACGCCGAGCCTGCGCCGGTGAGGGTGCTGATCAGTGGCGCGCTGATGCCAAACAGCAGGGCGGCGACCAGACCGGCCAGCTGTCCTCGTCGAATAGGCGACGGGGCCATGACGGGATTCCCGTAGGGCAATCAGTTTGGTCCTGCATGCCAGGGCCTGGCCAGGTGCTCCGCCGGGGGGGGGCCAACACGAGGGGCGTCACGTTTCCCCCAGTAGCCATTGCACCGAGAAGCCATGGTCACTCTGGGCAGTCCGGCCGTGGCTACGCCATTGCTGTTGCGCTCGGGGGCGGGGCTGGTTGACTCGATCTACACGAGGCCGCGGCAGCGTCCCCGGATCAGTTCTTAGTCTCCTTGCATCGTGCAGCTGCGATCGAGAAGCTTTTGGGCCTCATCAGAAGCCCTTGCAAGGCGTGATCCCTCGGGGGTGTAAAAGGTAAATTCCCGTAAATTGCGATATAAAAATGGCCGACTGCGCTGTAGCTGGATTTCGGCTTTCTCTCGGCAGCGGATGTAGTTTTCATAATTCAATGGCTCCGGCGTCGCCGTTTCATGTTCCAGTGCATTGAGCTGCGCAGCTCTCTCTTCCTCCCTGGGGCAAAGTCGCTGGCGTATCGAGTGCATCAGGGCGATTTCGGCATTCATCGCCTGCCGGGCGAGCTGATCGCGTTGGGTCTTCAAGGCCAAGCATTCCGGTGCAGCCTGGGCTGCTGCGGTGATCAGCAGTGAGGCATAAGCCGCGGCGAGGACCGCCTGTGCTTTAGGCGCTGGTTCAACCATGGATTGCAGTGATGGGAATCCATTCCCATGGCCTGATGGAACCCACAACCGAGGTGAGCAGGGAGGTATTGACGATCACAATCATGGCGGCACACAGCCAGCTGATGCCCTGCAGCCAGATGGGCGCGCGCAACGCTCCCATCAAGCCACTCCTGGAGCAGAACTGCACGAGAGGGATCACCGCAAACGGGAGCTGCAGGCTCAACACCACCTGGCTGAGCACCAGCAGATGGGCTGTGGCTTCATCTCCCAGCAGCATCACGGTGGCCATGGCAGGGATCAGGGCCAATGCCCTGGTGATCAGCCGGCGTTGCCAGTCGGGCAGTCGCAGGTTGAGAAAGCCCTCCATCACCACCTGTCCGGCCATGGTGGCCGTCACGGTGGAACTCTGGCCCGCAGCCAGCAGTGCGACAGCGAACACGGTCCCGGCAAGAGTCGTTCCCAACAATGGGCTCAGCAGGGTGTGCGCCTGGCGTAGATCCTCAACGGGTTCGGCGACAACGCCATGAAAGGCTCCGGACGCAAGGACCAAGATCGCGGCGTTCACCAGAAAGGCGAATGACAACGCCATCACCGAATCCAGGTTGGCCAACCGCAGGAGTAATGGTTTGGAGGGCGGATGCTCCGGCCACCGGCGTGTGTTGACCAGCGCGGAGTGCAGGTAGAGGTTGTGGGGCATCACTGTTGCCCCCAGGATGCCCGCGGCGATGTATAGCTGCTGCCCATCACGCAGCACCGATGGCTGCGGCACAAACCCTGCAGCCACCTGCATCCAGTTGGGTTTCAGGAGCGCCAGTTCCCAGGCAAAGCAGGCGCCCACCATCGCCACCAAAGCGATGATCAGGGCCTCCAGCCGGCGAAGTCCAAAGTGCTGCAGGGCCAGCAGCAGCAACGTATCGCCGGCGGTCAGGGCCACCCCCCAGGGCAGGGGCAGCCCGAACAGCAACTGCAGGGCGATGGCGCTGCCCACCAACTCCGCCAGGTCGCAGGCCACGATCGCCACCTCAGCCAGCAACCACAGCGGGATCCGCCACGCGTCGGGCAACAGGCGGCGGCTGGCCTGGGCCAGGTCCAGTCCCGTGGCGATGCCAAGCCTGCAACAGAGGGATTGCAGCACCATCGCCATCAGGCTGGAGGCCGCGACCACCCACAACAGGCCGTAGCCATAGCGGGATCCGGCCGCCAGATCGGTGGCCCAGTTGCCTGGATCCATGTAGCCCACCGCCACGAGGTAGGCGGGACCGAACATGCGCAGAGCGACCGACCAGGAAAGTCGATCCCTGGGCCTGTCCAAAGTGAGACCATCGCCCTGACCGTCCTTCATTGCCGCGGTCTTGCCTGCGCGGTCAAAATTGGCGTGATCCTTTGTAGACACTGAGTAGGGCCAGCTGCTCAAGCGGCTTCACGCCTGAATCGATCACTCCTTTGATCTCCCAGGTGGGATAGCCCTGGACTCCTTTCTGCTTGCAGAGAGCGGCCTGGCTGTTGCGACCATCCGGGGCACACTCAATGATCGTCAGCTCTGCGGCGGCTTCTTTGCCGAACAGCTCCTTCTGGTCGTGGCAATGGGGGCACCAGTAGGCCGTGTAAATCTTCGCGCCGCTCTGAGTGAGATGCTTGGCCAGTTCCACCTTGGCCGGTGAGCTCTCGGCCCGCACGGGCGGTGCCATTCCGGGGCCACCACTGACTGCCGGCTGATCGGCCAGCGACGCCCAGCCCAGACCCACCAGGAACACCAGCAGACCAGTCAGCACCACCCGGAAGATCAGTGAGCCCCGCTCTTCCTGGCGATTGAGCAGCAGGCTGAGTGCAAACAGCACCGTGCTGAGCACGGCTGACAGCACGCAGAACACACAGACCGCCTTGATCGTGAACAGCATCAGGCCCACCAGCACCATGCTGAAGCCGGCCATCCCCGTGCAAAGGAGCAGCAACGCTTGCTGCGACAGTCCGCCCAAGGTTCTGCGGCTGTCCCCCTTGAAGAGCAGTGGGCCGAGGGTCAGAACCAGCACCAGGCCATAGGCCAGGGTCCCATAGAGGGAGAGGGGTTGGCCGAACAGCGTCCCCCAGGCGCTGCCGAGCACCTGGTCGCAGCCATTGCTGCCGCCGGGGCAGGTGAGGCTTCCGATCATCCCCCACCGCTTGAGGGTGATCGAGCCTGTATCTAGCAGGCCAATCGTGGCGAGCACTCCCATCGTCACCCGCAGCCAGGGTGAGCGGGAAGGCTGGGAAGACTGCGCCTGCCTGAGCTTGTCGGCAAGCAGGGAACTGGTCACGGCGGGCTGGAGGAAAACCGGTTCAGTAAAAACCCTCCAGTGGCTTGAGGGTCAAGAGGTCATTGTCGAAGGGCGCAGAAGCGCCACGATCGCTTGACCCTGGAGTGGCTACAGGGTTGATGCTGAAGGCGTCAGCCTCCTGCGGTCCGATGGCTCACGACCACGAGCACGCCCACCACGACTGCTGCGGCCATGACGATGGCCATGGTCAACAGCCTGGCTGCCGCAGTACCCCGGGCCCGCCGGAAACGCCTCCAGATGCCCGAGCTGGTGAGGTGCTCTGGCGGATCCAGGCGATGGACTGTGCGACTGAGGAGAACGAAATCCGCCAGGCCCTCTCAGGGGTGAGCGGCATCGCTGAACTGCGTTTCCAGCTGGCCTCGCGCACCCTGGCGATCCGCGCCGAGCCGGCCGCTCTGAGCCAGGCGGAAACGATCCTGCGCCGGCTCAGCTATCCGCCGCAGGTGCTGGAGGCAGGAATCCCGGCTGCGCCGGTGGCCAACTCCGTGCCCTGGGCCCGTTTGATCGCTTCCCTCCTTCTGGCGGCGGCTGCGGAAGGAATCCACTCCTTTCTTCCGCCCTCGTGGCTGCATGAGGGCTTGGAGATCGCTCTGGCGCTCGGGGCCATTCCCCTGGCCGGTCTGCCGGTCTACGTCAAGGGACTCGCGGCGCTGCGGCAGGGACGGCTGAACATCAACGCCCTGATGACGGTCGCCGTCACCGGCGCCTTTCTGATCGGCCATTGGCCCGAGGCCGCCATGGTGATGGCGCTCTACGCGATTGCCGAGGCGCTGGAGGCGCGCGCCGCCGACAGGGCCCGAGCGGCGATCAGCCGGTTGATGGAGCTGGCTCCGGATCAGGCGCGGGTCGAGCAGAGCCCAGGTGAATGGCGAATGCTGGCGGTCGAGGCGGTGGCGGTGGGCCAGCGGCTGCGGGTGGAGCCGGGCGAGCGCATCCCGCTTGATGGGGTGGTGATGGGCGGCAGCAGCGCCGTCAACCAGGCACCGGTCACCGGCGAAAGCCTGCCGGTGGAGAAGGGCCCTGGCGATCCGGTGTTCGCCGGCACGATCAACACCCACGGCAGCCTGGTGATCGCTGTCACCGCCCCGGCTTCGGCCAGCACCCTGGCGCGGATCATCCATGCGGTTGAGGAGGCCCAGGCATCGCGGGCGCCGATCCAGCGCTTTGTGGATCGCTTTGCAGCCCGCTACACACCGGCCGTGTTCGTCCTGGCCCTGGCGGTGGCCCTGCTCGCGCCACCACTGCTGGGCCTGACGACGCTGGATGGGGTGTATCGGGCCCTGGTGCTGCTGGTGATCGCCTGCCCCTGCGCCCTGGTGATCGCCACGCCGGTGACGCTGGTAAGCGGGCTTACCGCAGCTGCCCGGCGGGGGATTGTGATCAAGGGCGGCCTGTATCTGGAGCAGGCCCGCCGCCTGCGGATCCTGGCTTTTGACAAGACCGGCACGCTCACCACCGGCCGCCCCACCCTGGAGGCGTTCGAGCTGATCGATCCACGGGTGCCCCTGGCGCAGCAGCGGCAGTGGGCCGCGTCGCTAGCCGCCCGCTCCGACCACCCGATCAGCCGCGCCATCGCCGCCGCCCTCGATGGCGAACGGCTGCCGGTGGAGGAGCTGGCAGCAGAGGGCGGGCGTGGTGTCTCTGGTCAGATCGCTGGCCAGGCGCTGCGGCTGGCCAATCACCGCTGGATTCATGAGCTGGGCCTTTGCACGCCTGCCCTGGAGCAGGCGATGACTGCCCATGAGCAGCGGGGACGCAGCGTCAGCCTGCTCAGCGACGACCAGGGGGTGCTGGCGCTGATTGCTGTGGCGGATCAACCGCGGTCTACGGCGGCCGAGGCGATCAGCCAGTTGAAACGGCTGGGGATCACACCAGTGATGCTCAGCGGCGACAACGCCCGCACCGCCGCTGTGATCGCCGGCCGGCTCGGCATCGAGCAAGTGCGCAGCGAGCTGCTGCCCGAGCAGAAGCTGGAGGCGATTGCAGAGCTGCAACGCCTGGGCCCCACCGGGATGGTGGGCGACGGCATCAACGATGCCCCCGCCCTGGCCGGAGCTGCAGTGGGGGTGGCTATGGGCGCTGCCGGCAGCGACACCGCCATGGAGGCCGCCGATGTG
>JBEBCX010000087.1:0-6336 GCA_041157425.1 Cyanobacteriota bacterium
GAGCTCGAGAACGGAGCGGCCGAGGGGATCTACGTCGGCCCCGAGGCGGTGCCCCAGCTGGGCCCCGTTCGGGTGTTGCTGGGGCGCTATGGCGAGGCCAGCAACCCGATTCCATCGCCATCACCCTTGCTCTATCTCGATGTGGTGCTGGCCGCCGGTGAGACATGGACCTTCCAGCCGCCCGGTGATCACAGCGTTGCCTGGGTGTTTGTGTACCGGGGCCAGGCGCTGGTGGCGGGCGAGGCCGTGGGCGATGAGCTGGTGGTGCTGGCGGCGGGGGACGGCGCCGTCGTCATCCGTGCGGTCGAACCCACCCGCCTGCTGTTGGGCAGTGCCGTGCTGCACAGCCATCGCCTGGTGCTGGGCAGCCACTCGGTGCACACCAGCCGTGAGGCCCTGGCCAGGGGTGTGGCAGGGATCGCCGCGAGCAGGCCAGCCACCGCCGCATAGGACAATCGCGCCATCGTGTCCCGGGCCCGGCAACGGCCCACCCACCGCGCAATGGCCCAGGTCAACGGCAACTACCTCAAGCTCAAGGCGGGTTATCTGTTCCCCGAAATCGGCCGCCGGGTCAAGGCCTTCAGCGAGGCCAACCCGGAGGCGGCGATCATCCGCCTGGGCATCGGCGATGTGACTGAACCGCTGCCGGAGGCCTGCCGCAAGGCCATGAAGGCCGCCATCGATGAGATGGGCATCCGCGAGGGCTTCCGCGGCTACGGCCCCGAGCAGGGCTACCTGTGGCTGCGCGAGGCGATCGCCAGCCATGACTTCCAGGCCCGCGGCTGCCAGATCTCGGCGGAGGAGATCTTCGTGTCCGATGGCAGCAAGTGCGACAGCGCCAACATCCTCGACATCCTTGGCGAGGGCAACCGCATCGCCGTGACCGACCCGGTGTACCCGGTGTATGTGGACAGCAACGTGATGGCCGGCCGCACCGGCGACGCCGATCAGGCCGGCCAGTACGGCGGCCTCACCTACCTGCCCATCAGTGCCGAGAACGGCTTCACCGCCCAGATCCCCACGGAGAAAGTGGATCTGATCTACCTCTGCTTCCCCAACAACCCCACCGGCGCTGTAGCCACCAAGGAGCAACTGCAGGCCTGGGTCGACTACGCCCGCGCCAACGATGCCCTGATCCTGTTCGACGCCGCCTACGAGGCGTTCATCCAGGATCCTTCGCTGCCCCACTCGATCTATGAAATCGAGGGCGCGCGCGAGTGCGCGATCGAATTCCGCTCCTTCTCCAAGAACGCCGGCTTCACCGGCACCCGCTGCGCCCTCACCGTGGTGCCCCGCGGCCTGATGGGCACGGCGGCCAATGGCGAACAGGTGGAGCTGTGGGGCCTATGGAACCGGCGCCAATGCACCAAGTTCAACGGCGTGAGCTACATCGTGCAGCGCGGCGCCGAGGCGGTGTATTCCCCCGAAGGCCAGGCCCAGGTGCAGGCCCTGATCGCCTTCTACATGGAGAACGCAGCGATCATTCGCCGCGAACTCAGCGCCGCCGGCCTGCAGGTGTTCGGCGGTGAGCAGGCTCCCTACGTCTGGATCAAAACCCCCGCTGGCGTGGATTCCTGGGGCTTCTTCGATCTGCTGCTCGACAAGGCTCACGTGGTGGGCACCCCCGGCAGCGGCTTCGGTGCCGCCGGCGAGGGCTACTTCCGCCTCTCGGCCTTCAACAGCCGCGAGAACGTGCTGGAGGCCATGCGCCGCATTCAGGCCGCGCTGACACCAGGGGCCGCTGTCGCCTGATTCACTGCCTAAAGTCATCTGTCGTCATACCGGAGCTGGTCAGGATGATCCGATCAACTCAGACGCCGGGCCGTGAGAGCGGCGGCGCCGCGGTGATGGAAAAAGCACCGGAGCGAGTGCGCAAGCCCTCGCCCCGTTACAAGGTGCTGCTGCACAACGACCCGGTGAACACCATGGAGTACGTGGTGACCACCCTGCGGCAGGTGGTGCCGAGTCTGAGCGAGCAGGACGCCATCGCCGTGATGCTTGAAGCCCACAACACCGGGGTCGGACTGGTGATCGTGTGCGACATCGAGCCGGCCGAGTTCTACTGCGAAACGCTCAGAGCCAAGGGCCTCACCAGCACGATCGAGCCGGAAGGCTGATGGTGCACCCCGAGATGCCCAGTGCAGGCACCGGCGACAGCCCACGCCTGCACTGGTGGGGCACCCTGCTCTATGTGCCGTTGCTCTACGGACTGGGCTGGCTCGTTGCGCGGCCCTTGCAGCTGCTCTTCAGCGGCTGGCGGCCCGACCAGGTGGATCTGGCCGGTGTGGTGATCGCCCTGGTGCTGCTGCTGGTGAGCTTGCCCTGGCGGCTCCGGCACGCCTGGGGCAGCACCACCCCCTGGCAGACCCTTGGCATCGCCGTCGGTGCGGCCGCCGGACTGAAGGCCTTCACTCGCGGACTGCTCAAGGCGGTGCTGCTGCTGGCTGGTGTCGGCGTGGTGCTGATCTGGAGCGGCCAGGGCCTCTGGCGGATGGAGCTGACCACTGCTGAACTGCTCAACGCCTTGGCCCTGCTGCTCGGGGTCGGCTTCGCCGAAGAACTGCTGTTCCGCAGCTGGCTGTGGGGCGAGCTGGAGCGACAGGTGGGGGCGCAGCGTTCGATCGGGCTGCAGGCCGCGATCTTCGCGCTGGTGCATCCCTGGTACCGGCTAGCTGGACTGGAGGCCATCGGCCTGCTCGGCGGCCTGGTGCTGCTGGGCCTGGCCCTGGCCCTGCAGCGCCGGGCAGACGCCGGTGCCCTCTGGGGATCGGTGGGCCTGCACGGCGGTCTGGTGGGGGGCTGGTTCGCCCTGCAGAGCGGCCTGCTGCAGATCTCGCCCACCACACCGGCCTGGCTGCTGGGCCCCGGCGGCGGCAACAACGCCAACCCAATCGGCGGAATGCTGGGCTGGCTCGGGCTGCTGGGGCTGATCTGGATACGCCGCCGCTGGTGGTGAGCTCAGCTCAACGGGTCGCCGTCGCCAGAGCGCGCCTGCCCTCCACCGGCGCATGCAGCGCTTCCTCCAGCGGAGCCAGGCCGTAGTCGCGCTCCAGCAGATCCATCACGGTGCGTCCGAAATCGCCAGGGTTGCGCTCGAAGGCCTCGAGACAGATACGACCGAAGGTGCTGCCCATCGGCTCAGGATTCCAGAGCAGCTGGCGAGCGGTCCAGGGCAGCATGCTCATCGGGTTGTAGCCCGGCTGGATCAGGCCCTGGTCGAAGCCGTACTGCTCCAGGTGTGTGTGAGGCTGCAGGCCGATGAAGAAGATTGCCGGCTCCACCTTGTCGGCCCCGAAGATGCGCTCCAGTTCGCGGTGGTAGGCCACGGTCTGGCGGATGGTATCCGGGCGTTCGTCGATCACGTTGAACGAGTAGTTCACCGATACGTGTTCGCGGAAACCGGCACGGGCCAGCAGGCGGCAGTTCTCCAGCACGGTGCGCAGGTTGTAGCCCATACGCATCTTGCGCACGAGCTCCTGGGAGCCGGAGGTGATGCCGATCTCGAAGTAGTCCATGCCGGTGGCCACCATCAGCTCTGCCAGCTCGGCGTCGAGGTTGTCGGCGCGGATGTAGGCGGCCCAGCGGATGTCGCTCCAGCCCTCGGCCTGCACGGCCCGCAACAGCTCCTTGGCGTCGTCGATGTAGCGGCGGGCCGGGATGAACTGGGCGTCGGTGAACCAGAAACCGCGCACGCCCTTGGCATAGAGCTGGCGCATCTCGGCGATCACCTCCTGCACGGGGTTCACGCGCACCGCCTTGCCCTCCACCACCGTGTACACGCAGTAGCAGCAGTTGTGGGGGCAGCCGCGCTTGGTCTGCACG
This sequence comes from Cyanobacteriota bacterium, assembly GCA_041157425.1. GTDB lineage: Bacteria > Cyanobacteriota > Cyanobacteriia > PCC-6307 > Cyanobiaceae > Vulcanococcus. The sequence continues at coordinate 3,823 of JBEBCX010000087.1, forward strand.
CCTACATAGAAGTCACCGCCCTCGAGATACCAGTCGAGCTGAGGCCAGATCGAGGCGATGTAGGAATAGTCGCAGGCAGTTTTCTCCATGCCCGCCGGCTGCTCATGGATCAGGCCCGGGCGGGGCGCGTCACCGGCGAGAAAGCAGCGCTCGTGCTCAAGCGATTCGCCGCGGATCAACTTCTCCAGCAGCGGCTCGCCCTCGCCGACGGACACCACCGTGCCCTTGGGCAGCTTGCGGCCCAGTTGCTCGTAGAACACGCTCACCGCGCCACCCCCCAGCACAGCACGGGCAGCAGGCTCAAAGCGCCGGGCCCGACGCAGGCCGCGGCGCACCAGGCGCAGATTGCGCCAGAGCTCGCCGTAGAAGGAGGCCATCAGCCGCAGGCCACCAAAGGCACCACGCAGCCGCCGCAACGGGTTGCGGGCGTAGAACACCTCGAAGGAGTTCTGCAACGGATTCCCGCCGCGACCATCCACAGGCGCATAAATCTGGATATCGCGCCAGGAGAACACCAGCAGGCTGGGTCGGAAGGCCTCGATGCGCTCCAGCAGCACCGCCTCCACATCAAGCAGCGGCACGGCCGCCAGATCAAGGATCTGCTGGTGAATCTGCGGAAAACGCTTGTGCAGATGATCGGCCAGGTAAACCGGGCCAATCGGGAAGATCGGGTTGCAAGGTAACCGCACCAGCAGCACCCGCTGATCGCCGGGGAGGGGCTGTCTCACGATGCGGCGGCTGAGTCGAGTGCGGACGCTAACAAGTGGAGACCAGGCGCCGGGCCACCCGCTCGACCCGAACCCGCAGTGACGCAGGCAACCAGGGCCACCAGGCCTGATGCACACAAGTGCGCGGTTGCAGGCTCCAGCCCCGGACCGCCAGCGCCCGCTCCAGCTCTGATGGCGCCGGCTGGGGATAGGCGGGGTTGATCACATCGCTGCTGTCGATACCGCCGAGGTCGTCGATGCCGGCCTCCAGGGCTGCGGGCAGAGCCGCCAGGGGCCAGAGGTTGGGAGGGGTCTGCAGATGCACCTGCTGGGGCAGCTCCCGGCGGGCCAGGGTGATCAGCTCCAACAGATCGGCCTGCTCAGCCGGGCTGAGCGGCCGTGCCGCCACACCGTCGGGCCGCCACGGTTGGAGGATCACCTCCTGCAGGTGCCCCCAGCACTGCTGCAGCTCAGCCAGCAGCCGCAGGGCAGCGCGGCGATCGTCCCAGGATTCACCAACCCCCAGCAGCAGACCGGTTGTGAAGGGGATGCCCAAGCGCCCTGCCAGCTTCAGCTGGCCCAGACGCACCTCCAGGCGCTTGCTGGGGGCATGCGTGTGCAGACGGTCATAGGCCGGACCCAACCCCTCCAGCATCAGGCCCATCGATGGATTGAGGCGGCCGAGGGCCGCCATCTCGCGCGTGGCCAGTGGGCCGGCATTGGTGTGGGGCAGGCGGCCGGCGGCAAGGGCCATCCGACTCAGGCGCAGCAACCGGGCAAACCAGGCCGGGCGCTGCGGCGAAGCCGGCGCCACCTCGCCACTGAGCAACAGCACCTCCGTGGCGTGGGGAGCTGCCGCCAGCTGCTCAGCGGCCTGGGCAGGGCTGAGCGGATCCGCACGATCGAGAGGAAGGCGAAAACTGCAGTAGCCGCAGGCGTTGAAACAGCCGCGACTGGGCACGAGCGTCAGGCTCGGACTCCAGGTGATCAGGCGCGACATCGACGCTGCTGACAGGCCGCCGCCATGTCAGCACTCCGCCGCGGGGCCAGCCCCAGGGCCGCTTTCCGCACACCTCTTTACAAACCGCGCAATGTTCCGTTACGTTGGCTGCGGCAGGGCGGGTTACCGACCTGTCCTTCCTTCCTGCTCACGCCTGGCCACGGCCAGAGCTGGAGCTTTTCTTGATCCGTACTCATGACCACCACCATCCAGCAGCGCCAAGGCGCTTCTGCCTGGTCGCAGTTCTGCGAGTGGGTCACCAGCACCGACAACCGCCTCTACGTGGGCTGGTTCGGCGTTCTGATGATCCCGACGCTGCTGTCGGCCACCATCTGCTTCATCGTCGCTTTCATCGCCGCTCCCCCGGTTGATATCGACGGCATCCGTGAGCCCGTTGCCGGCTCGCTGATCTACGGGAACAACATCATCTCTGGTGCTGTCATCCCCTCCAGCAACGCCATCGGCCTGCACTTCTATCCCATCTGGGAAGCCGCCAGCCTCGACGAGTGGCTGTACAACGGCGGTCCTTACCAGCTGGTTGTGTTCCACTTCCTCATTGGCATTTTCTGCTACATGGGTCGTGAGTGGGAACTCTCCTACCGCCTGGGCATGCGCCCCTGGATCTGCGTTGCTTACAGCGCTCCTGTGGCTGCAGCTTCCGCTGTGTTCCTGATCTACCCCTTCGGTCAGGGCTCCTTCTCCGACGGTATGCCCCTCGGCATCAGCGGCACCTTCAACTTCATGCTGGTGTTCCAGGCTGAGCACAACATCCTGATGCACCCCTTCCACATGCTGGGTGTGGCCGGT
>JBEBCX010000088.1:0-6326 GCA_041157425.1 Cyanobacteriota bacterium
GGCGTCATGCCGAACTGCCCCAGCTGGGTGCGCAGCTGCTCCACGGTGAGCTTGGCCTGGAAGTCGTCGGAGAGCTCGAAGCGCTTCATGAACACGCGGTAGCGGTCCATCAGCTCCTCCATGCGCTCGATGAACAGCTTTTTGCCTTCGCGGTCGAACTTGCCGTACTCCCCCCCCAGCTGCATCAGCTGCTGGTAATCGCCAAACAGGCGTTTGGCCTCCTCCTGCACGATCTCGGAGTCGAAGAAGGCCATTTGGGGAGCCGGGCTTCACGGTTGCAGAGATTGTGCTGAACCCATCCGCCGTTGACGAGTGCGGATCCACGCATGGGGGCGGGCTGCCATCGGCGAGTTTGCGGCCCACAGTGAAGGGGGCGCCCTTTGCCCCGGCTTGGATTTTTCGCCCCGCATCGCGTCGGCCCGCCGCAACACGGCCCAGTGCATCTCCCTGGTGCGCCACCAGCGCCTGCTGCTGTGCATGGGCAGCCGGCTGAGCCTGAGCATGGCCGTGAGCACCTGCCCGCAGGTGGAGCAGCTGCAGGCTGTCACCACCGAACGGGAGGCGCTAACGCTGTTGGAGCAGGGCCAGATCGACGTGCTGCACTGCACCGATGCCCTCGAGCAGGGCAGTGGCGATCGGCTGGTGCAGCAGGCCAAACGGCGCTGGCCAAGGCTGCGCACGCTGCTGGTGATCACGCGGCCCCACCGCATCGGCGCCATCCGCCGTGCCAGCCGGGCCGGCTGCGATGGCCTCTGCCTGGAGCGCAACCTGGGGCTCGGCACGGTGCTCACGGCCCTGCGCACCGTGCAGGGGGGCGGTGTCTTCATCGACCGCACCCTCTGGGAGTGCTACCTGAACAACTACCCCGGCGGCCACCCCAGGCCCCTGGCGGAGCTGAGCGAACGGGAATGCGAGGTGCTGCAACTGGCGGCCCGCGGCACCCCCAACCCGGAAATTGCGGCGCAGCTGTTCCTGAGCCCCGAAACCGTGAAAACCCACATCCGGCAGATCCTGCGCAAGCTGCAGGCCCGCGATCGGGCCCATGCGGCCGTGATCGGCATCAGCCTGGGCTTGGTGGACCTGCCGGAACCTGGTTAAGGTCGGGCGGTTCTGCCGCGTGCCGTCGCCGCCATGGCCCGGGGCCACTGGTTGGATCCATTCGCCCGGCGGCTGCTGGAGGCCACGGGCCAGCTGCCGCCGCGCCCCCAGGCGGGTCCGCGGCTGGCCGCGGCAGCAAATCCCCCCGCCGCGCCGGATCCGCTGATCGATCCGCAGATCGAACGGGAACTGTTGGCCCTGCGCCTGCGCCAACAGCCCGACCATCGGCTGCGCAGCGGCGATGAAGCCCAGCATGCGGCCGCCCTGGGGTGGCGGCTGGATGTGAACCGCGCCAGCGCCGACGACTGGCTGCGGCTGCCCGGCATCCAACCGGGCCATGTGGATCTGCTGCTGCGGCTGCAGCAGGGGGGCGTGCAGCTCAGCGGCCTCGACGACCTGCAGCGGCTGCTCGACCTGCCCAACAGCCTGCTGGCCCAATGGGAGCCGCTGCTGTTGTTCCGCTGGTATGGCGACGGCCTGCCACCGGCGGCCACCACCCACCGGCTGGATCTCAACCGCAGCACCGCGGCCCAACTGGAGCAGCAGTTGCCGCAGCTCAACGCCGAGCGCCGGGCGCGGCTGCTGCGGGAGCGCCAACGCCAGCCGTTCCAGGACCTGGCGGACCTGCAGCAACGGCTGCAGCTGCCGCCAGACCTGGTGGAGGACCTGATCGGCCGGGTGCGCTTCGGCCAGGGGGGCGCCGGTCCGCAGCTGCCCCGCTCCGCCTGAGTCGATGGCGCCCCGCTCCACCCCCCGGCAGGGGAATCTGTTTGCTGGCGGCGGCGACCCGGGGCCCGGGCCTGGGGCACCACTGCTGCCGCTTGAGAACGCGCAGCTGCGCCAGTGGCAACAGCGGCTGCTCGACTACCAACGGCCCTGCTTTGCGGCGGTGGCCCGTGGGGCCGCCCTGGCCACCGGCCAGATCGACCTGTTCAGTGCCGCCGTCACCGGCCCCGCTGAAACCGTCCAACGGCTGAACCCCCTGGCCCTGGCGGCCCAGCACCTGCAGTTCTGGCGCTGGCCGGAGCCCCAGAGCGAAGGGGCGGCGCTCTATTTCGTGCTCGACCGACCGCCCCACCTGGAGGGCCACCTGCTGCTCTACGTGGGGGAAACGATGCAGGCGGACCGCCGCTGGAAGGGGGAGCACGACTGCAAGGCCTACTTGGCGGCCTATGGCGAGGCCCTGCAGCAGGTGGGGCTGGGCAGCCAGCTCAGCATCCGCTTCTGGAACGATGCCCCCGCCGCCACCCGGCCCCGGCGGGCCCTGGAGCAGGCCCTGATTCGCCACTGGCTGCCGCCGTTCAACAAAGAAACCCGCAGCCGCTGGGCCACCCCGTTCACCGCCGGGCTCGACTGATCGGCCTACCATCGCCGCCAGTCGAACCGCCGAGATGGCCGCCGAGATCCGTTGCAGCACCGCCACCCTGGCCAACTGGAGCGGTGAAGCTCTGGCGGTGGGCCTGTTCAGCGACGAGGCCGGTGCCGCCAGCCGCAGCGCCCTCAGCGCCCGCTTCGGGGCCGCCATCGCCGACCAGCTGGAGCGGCGGCGCTTCAAGGCCAAACCGGGCGAATGCCTCAGCCTCGACCTGCTGGGCCAGACCCCCGGCCAGCTGATCGTGGTGGGGCTTGGGGCCCCCGCCGACTTCGGCCCCGAACAGCTGCGCAGCGCCACCGCCGCCGCCAGCAAAGCCGCGGCGGCCAGTGGCTGCTCCCAGCTGGGCCTGGCGATGCCGATCGAGGGCCTCGCCCCCGAGGCCGCCGCGGCCGCCATGGCGGAGGCCGTTCGCCTCAGCCTCTATGCGGATCAACGCTTCAAAAGCGAGGCCGAGCCGCGCCCCTGCCCCAGCCAGGTGGAGCTGCTCGCCCTGGGCGATGCGGCCCAGGCGGCGGTGGCCTCCAGCGGGGCGATCTGCAGCGGTGTGGAGCTGGCCCGCCAGCTGGTGGCGGCCCCGCCCAACGTGGTGACCCCAGCCGCCCTGGCCGACACCGCCGCCGCCATCGCCCGCGACCATGGCCTGGAGCTGAAGGTGCTGGAGCGGGGCGACTGCGAGGCCCTGGGCATGGGCTCTTACCTGGCCGTGGCCCAGGGCTCCGATCTGCCGCCGAAATTCATCCATCTCACCTACCGGCCCGCGGGCCCGGTGCAGCGCCGGCTGGTGCTGATCGGCAAGGGGCTCACCTTCGATTCCGGCGGCTACAACCTCAAAACCGCCGGCTCCCAGATCGAGATGATGAAGTACGACATGGGGGGCAGCGCGGCGGTGCTGGGGGCCATGCGGGCCATCGCCGAGCTCAAGCCCCAGGGCGTGGAGGTGCACATGGTGGTGGCCGCCTGCGAAAACATGATCAGCGGCGGCGCCATTCACCCCGGCGCGATCGTGACCGCCTCCAACGGCAAAACGATCGAGATCAACAACACCGATGCGGAGGGGCGGCTCACCCTGGCGGATGCCCTGGTGTATGCCTGCAAGCTTGAGCCCGACGCCATGGTGGATCTGGCCACCCTCACCGGCGCCTGCGTGATTGCCCTCGGCGAGGAGATCGCCGGCCTCTGGTCGCCCAGCGATGCGCTGGCGGAGGGCCTGATCGACGCCGGCGCCCAGGGGGGGGAACAGCTCTGGCGCATGCCCCTGCGCGCCTCCTACCGGGAGGGGCTCAAGAGCGGCCTGGCCGACATGAAAAACACCGGCCCCCGGCCCGGGGGATCGATCACCGCGGCCCTCTTTCTCCAAGACTTTGTCGACCCCGCCGTGCCCTGGGCTCACCTGGACATCGCCGGCACCGTGTGGAGCGACAAGGGCCGCGGCCTCGACCCGGCCGGCGCCACCGGCTTCGGGGTGCGCACGCTGGTGAACTGGGTGCGCGCTGGCGGACCGGCCTAGGCTGCCCCCCAAGACCACCACGCCGGAGCCGATGGCCGTTCGCAAGATCCGCTGGTTCGTCAAAGCCCAGGTTGGGGTGCTGCTGCTGCCCGCCGGCCTCTGCATGTTTGGCGAAGCGGTGCAGCGGCGCACCCTGCAGAGCCTGGGCCAGGCCCATGGCCCCTGGTTCTGGTACGGAACCCTCAGCTTGATCGCGATCGTGGCCGGCGTGGGCCTGATGGTGGAAAGCGGCCTGTTGCGCGGCTACCCGGGCCTGCGCGAACCCCGCGAGGGCTGAGCCCTCAGGCCGCTGAAGCGGTCTTCAGGCGCCTGGCGGCCTCCATGGGTGCGGCCGAAGGGGCCGATGCCAGCAGCTGCTCGGGGGATTCCAAGGCATGGATCTGCCAGCGGGCCCGCTCGCCGAAGTGCTGCAGCAGGCGATCGAGGTCGTCCGAGGCCTGCTTGGGGCTCTCATAGGGGCCGACATGTCGGGTCACCAGACCGTCCCGAATCGTCAGCAGATACATACACACACCTGCAGTCGAGTCCGATTCAACGTAGTTGCCTCTGCGGCGCGAAAAAAGGGCGGAAACCCGCTCCATCACTCAAAAAGGCCCCATCCGGGCGCCACGCGTCTTCAGCTTTTCCACGGAATTGCGGCCGCAAATCGCAATCCGCGTCGGTCAGGGGGTGGCCACCGAGGGGGCCGCAGCCCAGGCCGCACGGCTGCGGGCCCGCGGCCCCCAGAGCTGGTCGAGGCGTCGATCGCGGCCGCAGGCCCAGCGGTAGTAGCGGTATTTGAGGGCGTTGAGCTCGGCGTAGTTCTGGTGGTAGCCCTCGGCGGGCCAGAACCGCTGCAGAGGCTTGATCTGCACCCGCAGCGCCGCCGGGGGCCGGCCCAGCTCGCGGGCGGCCGCCTGAAGGCTGCTGCGGGCCTGCTGCTCCTGCCCTTCGCCGCGGGTGAAGATCACCGGCCGGTAGGAGCTGCCGCGGTCACAAAACTGCCCCTCGCCATCGAGGGCATCCACATTGCGCCAGTAGGCCCGCAGCAGGGTGGGGTAACTGATGCGGGCCGTGTCGAAGCGCACCCGCACCGCCTCCTGGTGGCCGGTGCCGCCGGCGCTCACCTGGCCGTAGGTGGGGCGCTCCACCCGGCCGCCGCTGTAGCCGCTCTCGGCCTCCAGCACCCCCGGCAGGTGCTCCAGATCGTGCTCCAGGCACCAGAAACAGCCGCCGGCGAACACCGCCTCCTCCACCGCCGCCCGGGCCGGGGCCACCGCCGCCAGCAGGCTGCCGAGCACCAGGGCCAGGGCCAGCAGGCGCTGCAGGGGGCGGCTCATGGGGCTGGGGCGGAGGGCACGGCATCCAGGATGGCGGCGGCGGCCCGGCGGGTGACGCCCGGCTCCCCGAGGGCCGTGCGCAGCCGCCCGTAGCCCTCCAGCATCCGTTGGCGCGCCGCCTCCGACTGCAACAGCGGCAGCGCCTCAGCCACCACCTCCTCAGCGGTGAGGTGGTTCTGCAGGAGCTCGGGCAACAGCCGCTCCCCCAGCACCAGATTCACCGGCGAGATGTGGTCGAGATCAAAACGCAGCACATGCTCCATGATCCAGGCGGTGGGACGGCTGACCCGATAGCCCACCACCTGCGGCACCCCCCGCAGGGCCAATTCCAGATTGACGGTGCCCGATTTGGTGAGGGCCAGGTCGGCGGCGGCATACAGCTGAGGCCGCAACCGGTTGGCGGTCTCAGCGGGCACCACCTCGGCCTGCAGCCCCGCTGACGCCAACAGATCACCCAGCACCGGTTCGAAGGCGGCCTGGCCGGCCGGCACCATCACCCGCAGGCCAGGAACCTGGCGCTGCAGCTGCGCCGCCGCCGCCGCCAGGGGGGGCAACAGATAGCGGAGCTCCTGCTGGCGCGATGCCGGCAGCAGGAGCAGCAGCCGCTCATGCTCCGCCAGACCCAGCTGGGCCCTGGCCTGATCCCGCTCAGGCAGATCGTTGAGGGTGTCGAGCAGAGGGTGCCCCACCCAGTTCACCTGGGCACCGCGAGCACCATAGAAACGGGCCTCCTCCGGAAAGATGGCCAGGATCCGGTCGGTGAATCCGATCAGCCGCGTGGAGCTCCCGTCGCCAACGCGGAAGGCCCATTCTTGCGGAGCGATGTAGTACAGGATCGGCGTGCCGGGCAGGCGCCGCTTCACCTTGAGCCCCAGGTTGATGTTGGCGCCCATGTAATCGATCAGCACCACCGCATCGGGGGGGGTGCGGCGCAACCAGCGCGACACACGCCGCTGCACCCGCAGGGTGGGCAGCACCAGCGGCAGGGCTTCCCAGAGGCCGATGGCCCCCATCGGGGTGGTGTTGG
>JBEBCX010000089.1:0-6316 GCA_041157425.1 Cyanobacteriota bacterium
ACCGCCTGCCCCACGTGCAGATCGACGACGACCTGCGCATCCGCATCTCCGCCATCTGCGGCGAGCTGGATGTGGATGGCCTGCGGGGCGACATCGTGACCAACCGCGCCGCCCGCGCCCTGGCGGCCTTTGAGGGCCGCACCGAGGTGAGCGAGGACGACGTGGCCCGCGTGGCCGCCTGCTGCCTGCGGCACCGCCTGCGCAAGGATCCCCTCGAGCAGATCGATTCCGGCGACCGGGTGGTGAAGGTGTTCTGCAAGGTGTTCGAGCGCCCCGACAGCACCGACCGCGCCGCCTTCGAACTGGCCCTGGCGGCCTGATGGTGCGCCGGGGGCCCTGATGCGGATCCTCGGCCTCGACCCCGGCCTGGCCCGGGTGGGCTACGGCCTGATCGATGTGGACGGGCGTCCCGGAGGCGGCCGCCAGCAGCTGCTCGACTGCGGCATCATCCGCACCGACCCAGGCCGCAGCGACGGCGAGCGCATGGTGGAGATCGCCCGCGACCTGCGCCAGCTGCTGCGCACCTGGCGGCCGCAGCTGGCGGCGGTGGAGAAGTTTTTCTTCTACCGCTCCAGCACCACCATTTCCGTGGTGCAGGCGCGGGGGGTGCTGATGATGACCCTGGCCCGCTTCCAGGTGCCGGTGGTGGAGTTTCCGCCCATGCAGATCAAACTGGCCCTGGCGGGCCATGGCCACGCCGACAAGGACGCTGTGCTCGATGCGGTGATGCGGGAGCTCAACCTCGACGACCCGCCGCGGCCCGATGACGCCGCCGACGCCCTGGCGGTGGCCCTCACCGGCTGGTTTCAGCGCTGAGCCATGGGCGAGCCCAGCGCCGCCGCAAAGCCTGAGCTGCGCCGCCAGTTCCGGCGTCAGCGGGCGGCCTTGCTGCCGGCGGCCCAGGGCCCGCTGCTGGCCATCGCCCGCCGGGAGCTGCCGGACCGGTTGCCCCCGGGCCGGCGGCTGGGGATCCACTGGCCCTTGGCCGGAGAAGCGGATCTGCGCAGCCTGGAGGAGGAGCCCGGCCTGCGGGGGCGGCTGGCCCTACCGCGGGTGAGCAACGGCGCGCTGCATTACCGCGCCTGGGGGGAAGCCACCCCCCTCAGCCCGGATGACACCGGCATCCCCGCCCCGGACCAAGGGCCCAACCTCGAGCCCACCCAGCTGGGGCTGTTGCTGGTGCCGGCCCTGGCCTGCGACCGCCAGGGGTTTCGCCTCGGCTACGGCGGCGGCTGGTTCGACCGGCTGCGCAGCGCCGCCCACTGGCGGGCGGTGCCGGCCCTGGCGGTGCTGCCCCAAGGCTGCCTGGTGGAGCAGTTGCCCCATGATTCCTGGGATGTGCCCTTCGATGGCTGGCTGCACGAGGGGGGCCTGCATTGGTTGCGACCTGTGTAAGCCGGTGGGCATCTGCCACCGCTGCCCCCTGGGATTTGGCAGGATCAGCACAGGCACCTGTCGCTTTCGTGGATCTCCAGGCCAACGACGCCTTCCGATCGGCCCTCAACCTGGACCAGGGCTCCACAGGCGGCAAGTCGGCTGCCGATAGCCCGCGCCGGGGGCCGAGCATTCGCCTCAACCGCGGCAGCGCCGCGGAACAGGTGCTGGCTTCCGAGCTCAAGGGGCGCGACGATTCCAGCGACGCCCTCTCGATGATGGTGAGCTCGATGGTGCACATGGTGCAGGCGGGCAAAACCCGCAGCAACGGCAGCCGCTGGTCAGCCTGAATGGGGCGCGCCATCCGTGGCGGGCTGCTGGCCCTGACGCCGCTGCTGTGGGCAGGTTTGACCGCGGGTGCGGCCCAGGCCCATGGCATTGAAAGCCGCCTCAGCCCCCTGCGGGGCCTCAGCGACCAGCTGGTGCTGCAAAGCCAGTTTTCCAATGGCGAACCCACCCGTGATGCGGTGGTGCGCCTGGTGCCCCCCCACGGCGATCCGCTGGAGCTGGGGCGCACCGACCAGCACGGTCAGCTGAGCTTCGCCCTGCCCAAGGGCGCCAATGGGGCTTGGGAACTGCAGGTGGATGGTGGTCCCGGCCACCGCGACTACCTGGAGATGCCGCTGCGGCGCGGCCAGGCGCAGCTCGATCAGGTGAGCGAACAGCCGCAACCGGTCCGCGCAGGCGGCTGGCTCGCGGGTCTCAGCGGCCTGGGGGCAGCTGCCATGCTGCTGGGACTCCAGCGCATCCGCCGCCCCCATTGATGGCCTCCGGCAGCCAGAAGCTCGATCAGATCGTTGAACGCCTGAAAAGCACCGCCGACCCGAAACGGCGCTACGAGTACGTGCTGTGGCTGGCGAAGAAGCTGCAGCCGTTGCCGGAGGAATTCCGCACCGACGCCTTCAAAGTGAAGGGCTGCGTGTCGCAGGTGTACGTGGTGGGCCAGCTGGTGGAGGGCAAGCTGCACTGGCAGGGGGATTCCGATGCCGCCATCACCAAAGGGCTGCTGGCGCTGCTGATCGAAGGGATGGAGGGGCTCGATCCGGCCACCGCCGCCGCCATCGATGCCAGCGTGCTGGCGGACACGGGCCTGCAGGCCAGCCTGACCCCCTCGCGGGCCAACGGTTTCCTCAACATCCTGCGCTTGATGCAGGCCCAGGCCAAGGCCCTGGCCGATTTCTAGGATCTCCGTTCACGGATTCACGGCGGCATGACCATCGGCATCGGCTTGCTCGGGCTCGGCACGGTGGGAGCGGGCGTGGCCGAGATCCTGCTCAACCCCGAGGGGCGCCATCCGCTGGTGGGCCAGCTGGCGCTCAAACGGGTGGCCGTGCGGGATCTGAACCGCCCCCGCCCGGTGAACCTGCCCGCCGAGGTGGTCTGCACCAGCCCGGAGGCGGTGGTCGACGACCCGGCCGTGGACATCGTGGTGGAGGTGATGGGCGGCCTGGAGCCGGCCCGCAGCCTGATCCTGCGCGCCATCGCCGCCGGCAAGGCGGTGGTGACCGCCAACAAGGCGGTGATTGCCCGCTACGGCGAAGAGATCGCCGCGGCCGCCGCCGAGCAGGGGGTCTACGTGCTGATCGAAGCGGCCGTGGGCGGCGGCATTCCGATCATCGAGCCGCTGAAGCAATCGCTCGGCGGCAACCGCATCCAGCGGGTGAGCGGCATCATCAACGGCACCACCAACTACATCCTCAGCCGCATGGCGGATGAGGGTGCGGCCTATGGCGCCGTGCTGGCGGACGCCCAGCGCCTGGGCTACGCCGAGGCCGACCCCGCCGCCGATGTGCAGGGGGGCGACGCCGCCGACAAGATCGCCATCCTCTCGGGCCTGGCCTATGGCGGGGCCATCGAGCGCAGCGCCATCCCCACCGAAGGCATCGACCGACTGGATGCCCGCGATGTGAACTACGCCGCCCAGCTGGGCTACGTGGTGAAGCTGGTGGCCACGGCCCAGTTCCTCGGCACCGACCCCGACGGCACGGTGCAGCTGGATGTGCGGGTCAACCCCACCCTGCTGCCGAAGGACCATCCCCTGGCGGGGGTCCATGGGGTGAACAACGCCATCCTGGTGGAAGGGGACCCTGTGGGCCGGGTGATGTTCTACGGGCCGGGCGCCGGGGCGGGCCCCACCGCCTCCGCCGTGGTGGCGGACATCCTCAACATCGCCGGCATCCGCGAAGCCACGGGCGCCGCCGGCGGCCTTGATCCGCTGCTGGCGGCCGGCCAGTGGCGCCCCTGCCGCCTGGTGGAGCCGGGGCTCACCCTGCACCGCAACTACCTGCGGCTGCAGACCGGCGATCAGGCCGGGGTGATCGGCCGGGTCGGCACCTGCTTCGGGGATCAGGGGGTGTCGATCCGCTCGATCGTGCAGTTCGAAACCAGCGGCGATGCGGCGGATGCCGAAATCGTGGTGATCACCCATGAGGTGCAGGAGGCCAACTTCCGCCGCGCCCTGGCCGCCATCGAAGCCCTGCCGCACGTGAAGGCCGTTGCCGCCTGCCTGCGCACCCTCTGATCCGGCGCTGAGGCAGATTGGACCCACGTGCGAATCCGCTGACGGAAGCGCGGCTCAGTATCACGGCGAACTGTTCAACCGCCGGCGACGCGGAACGCTGAGCTCCATCCCGCGTCGCCTGACCATTCCGGGGGCACAACCAGCCTCCAACCCACGAGCTTCAACAACGAGCTTCCACAACGAGCTTCACCAAACCGAACGCGTTCGATATGCCCAACCCGTTGCTCCACCAACCCATGACCCTCCACCAGGGTGATTGCGTCACCCTCACCAGCGACGAGCACACCTACCAGGTGATCAGCGTCGACGACAGCCACGACCGCTGCTGGCTGCGGCGTTGGCCCCTCTCCCGCCAGGGCTCCGAGGTGTTTGAAATTTCCCTGCAGCAGGTGCGCGCCAGCCGGCCCCACCGCCCTTGAATGGCGCCACGCCCCTGAGCCCTGGCCCTTGACGCGGCTGCTGACTGATCGCAACCGCTGGGCCGCCGTCTTCCTGCTCCTGGGCATGGGGTCGCTGATCGCCCCCCTCGCCGGCTGCCTCCCCACCCACCCGCAGCAGAGGCTGGTGGTGGCGAGCAAAAACCGGCTCGACAGCATTGATCCCGCCGCGGCCTACAGCGTGGGGGCGCTGCAGGTGCTGAGCGGCATCGGCGACACGCTGTACCGCATCGATGCCCAGGGCAAGCTGCACCCCAGCCTGGCGGTGGGCTGGCCCCAGGTGAGTGCCGATGGGCGGCGCGCCCGGGTGGAGCTGCGCCGCGGTGTGCGCTTCCACGACGGCACCGCCTTCGATGCCGCCGCCATGGCCTTCAGCCTGGAGCGGTTTCTGGCCATCGGCAAACTCAGCTACCTGCTGGGGGATCGGGTGGCCGCCGTGCGGGCGGTGGACCGCCACACGCTGGAACTCACCCTCAAGCGGCCCTACAGCCCGCTGGCGCAGCTGCTCAGCGCCATCAACCTCACGCCGGTGTCACCTCGGGCCTACCGGCAGCACCGCCGCCGCTTCCTCAACGAGCGCTTCGTGGGCACCGGCCCCTACCGGCTCACCTTCTTCAATCCCCAGAAGCAACGGCTGGAGCCCTTCGCCGGCTACTGGGGCCCCCGCCCCGCCAACGGCGGCATCGACCTGGTGGGCCTCAGCAACTCCACCGCCCTGTTCGGGGCCCTGAGCAGCGGCGAGGTGGATGTGCTGCTCTCCACAAGCCTGGAGATCGATCAGCAGGCCGCCCTGCAGCGGCGGGCGGAACGGGGGCTGTTGCGGGCCGGCAGCGGCCCCGCCCTGGAGATCGGCTACCTCACCCTGCTCACCGACCAGCCGCCCCTGGCCGATCCACGCCTGCGCCAAGCGGTGGCCCTCAGCCTGGATCGCCGCACCATCAGCCAGCGGGTCACCCTGCAGCAGCGGCCGCCCCTCCGCAATCTGGTGCCCCCCAACCTGCCGGGGGCCGACCCCGGCGCCTGGCCGGACTACAACCCCAGCGAGGCCCGCCGCCTGTACCGCCAGGCGGGCTACTGCCAGGGGCGGCGGCTGCAGCTGCCGCTCACCTTCCGCTCCAACATCCCCGCCGACCGGCTGTTTGCCCTCACCTGGCAGGCGCAGCTGCGCCGCGACCTGGGGGACTGCGTGCAGCTGGAGGTGACGGGCATGGAGTCCACCACCGCCTACCGGCAACTGGGGGATGGCACGTTCCCGCTGATCCTGCTGGAGTGGATGGGCGACTTCCCCGATGCCGACAACTACCTGGTGCCGCTGTTGGGCTGCGACCAGCAGCGCGGATCGCGCTGCCTCAAGGGGGCCAGCGCCGCCAGTGGAAGCTTCTGGGCGGCCCCTGGCCTGCAGCAGGAGCTGAGCCGCAGCGCCAGCCTCAGCGGCGAACCCCGCCGGCAGCTGCTGCGGCGCATCCAGCGGCGCACCGCCGCCGCCAACCCCTACCTGCCGGTGTGGCTCGTGGCCCCGCGGGCCTGGGCGCAGCGCAGCCTCAAGGCTCCGCAATTTGACGGCTCGGGCCGGCTGCTGCTGCAGGCCCTGCAACGGAGCGAGCAGCCATGAGCCGGGGCCGCCGCCTGCTGCGCTACCTGCTGGCCCGGCTGGCCCTGGCGCCGGTGATGCTGTGGCTGATCGCCAGCCTGGTGTTTCTGCTGCTGCGGGTGGCCCCCGGCGACCCCATCGACGCGCTGCTGGGCAGCCGTGCCCCCGCCGCCGCGCGGGCGGCCCTGCGCAGCCAGCTGGGGCTCGACCAACCCCTGTGGCAGCAGTACGGCCACTTCCTGGGCCAGCTGCTGCAGGGCGACCTGGGGGAGTCGCTCACCAACCAAGAACCGGTGTCGGCCACCATCGCCGCCAGCCTGCCGGCCAGCCTGG
>JBEBCX010000090.1:0-6277 GCA_041157425.1 Cyanobacteriota bacterium
GCTGTTCGGCCTCAGCAGCCTGGCGCCGGTGCAGGTGGAGCTGCTGCAGGCCCTCTCCGCCGTGCTGCCGGTGGAGCTCTACCTGCTCACCCCCTGCCGTGACCTCTGGCAGCGCCGCGATGGCGCCGGCCGCAGCGAGCCCCTGGGGGCCGACTGGTTGCTGGAGGTGCCCGGGCTGGAGGCCCGCTTCGGGCGGTTGGGGGCCGAATTCCAGCAGCTGCTGGAGGGCAGCGGCGAGCACCAGCTGGGCCAATGGCGCGAGGGGGATCTGTTCTTCGATGCCGCCGCGGCCGCCCGCGGCCAGGGCCGCGAGCCCACGCTGCTGGAACAGCTGCAGCAACGGCTGGCCAGCGGCCTCAGCGACCAGGCCAGCGCCGCCGCTGCCCTGCAATGGCAGCCGGGCGACAGCTCCCTGGAGTTCCACGCCTGCCCGGGCCGGCTGCGGCAGCTGCAGGTGGTGCGCGACCGCATCCTGCAGCTGCTGGCGGCCGACCCCAGCCTCGAACCGCGGGACATCCTGGTGATGACCCCCCAGGTGGAGGCTTTTGCGCCGCTGGTGGGGGCGGTGTTCGGCGACAGCGACGCCACCGGCGTGGCCCTGCCCTGGCGCCTCACCGACCGCAGCCAACAGAGCGAGGCCGGCATCAGCCAGGGGCTGTTGGCCCTGCTGCAGCTGGGCGGCCAGCGGCTCACCGCCAGCGCCCTGGAGCAGCTGCTGGGCTGCGCCCCCCTGCTCAACGCCCATGGCATCGATCCCAACGACGCCGGCGCGATCACCGCGCTGCTGCAGCGCGCCGGCTTCCGCTGGGGCCTCGATGGCACCGACCGCGGCGGGGACGGGGGCAACAACAACACCCACAGCCTCAGCTGGGCCATCGACCGGCTGGTGCTCGGGCTGGTGCTGCCCGACCAGCCCGGCCTCGCCCCCGCCGACACGGCACCCCTGGCGATGGAGGGCAGCCTGGAGCAGCAGGGGCGTTGGCTGGCCCTGCTGCGGCAACTGCTGCGCAGCCTGCGCTGGTTGGGGCGGCGACGGCCGCCGGCCGCCTGGGTGGCGGGGCTGCGGCGCCTGCTCACGGAGCTGTTCGGCGATGGCGGCAGCGCCGCCTGGGAGCTGCAGAGCATCCATGCCGCCCTGGCGGACTGGGCCGCCGTGGCCGAGGCCAGCCCGCTGCAGCTGGCGGCGCCGGTGGTGGCAGAAGTGTTGGGGGAGCGGCTGAGCGAATCCAGCGGCCGCTTCGGCCACCGCTCCGGCGCCCTCACCATCAGCGCCCTCGAGCCCATGCGCGCCATCCCCCACAAGGTGGTGGTGCTGATGGGGCTGGATGCGGGCCAGTTCCCCCGCCAGCGGCCGCGGCCCGGGTTCCACCTGCTGGAGCAGCAGCGCCAACTGGGCGACCCCAACAGCGGCGACCAGGACCGCTACGTGCTGCTGGAGAGCCTGCTGTCGGCCCGCCAGCACCTGTTGATCAGCTGGAGCTGCCGCGATGAGCGCACCGGCGAGGCCATGGAGGCCTGCACCCCCGTGCGCCAATGGCTCGAGTGGCTGGAGGCCCGCCTGCCCCAGGGGCCGCCCCTGCGCCAGCACGCCGCCCACCCCCTGGAGCGCAGCAACTTCCTGCCCGCGGCCCCCTGGCCCCCCAGCAGCTGCGACCAACGGCTGCTGCAGGCGCGCCAACAGCTGGAGCAGCAGCTGGAGCGGGGCAGCGAGCCCCCCCGCGGCCTGGCCTTCAGCGCCACCACCCCCGACACTCCAGCCACCGAAACTCCAGCCCCTGAACCAGCCTCCGACCCCTGGGGGGCCCTGCTGGCCTGGCTGGAGGCGCCCCAACGCCAGTGGCTGGAGCAGCTGCAGCTGCGGCCCCAGGAATGGGACAACCCCGTGCTCGACCTCGAGCCCCTCGAGCTCCAGGAGCGGCAGCGGGCCGCCCTGCTGCGGGAGCAGCTGCCGGCTGAGGCGCTGGCCCAGACCGGCGCCGCAGCCCTGCCCGATTGGGCCCTGCTCAGCCGCGGCCGCGGGCTGCTGCCCCCCCAGGCGGCGGGGGAGCTGGAGCGCCAGGGGCTGGAGCAGCGCTGGCTGTCGCTGCAGGCCTGCCTGGAGCAGCTGGGGCCCGGCGAGCGGCGCCCCGTGGCCTGGCGGGGTCTGGCGGGGGAGTTGCCCTGGCACGGCGGCCAACTGGTGCTGGTGCACACCGCCCGGCCCCGCACCCCCCAACGGCTGCGGCTCTGGGGGGAGCTGCTGCTGGCCTGCGCCGCCGGCCAGGGGCCCAGCGGCGCCGCCCTGGTGGGCCGCGATGGGCCGCGCTTTCGCGTGCTGGAGCAGCTGCAGGCCCCCAGCGCCGCAGAGGCCGAGCCGCTGCTGGAGCAACTGCTGGCCTGGAGCCACAGCCACCGCACCCAGTGTTGGCCCATCCCCCCCCAGACCGGTTGGGCCTACGCCAGCGGGGAAGCGGCCAAACCGGGCCAGGGCCGCGGTTGGAGCCTGGCCCTCAGCGCCTGGGAGGGGGGGCACCAGCAGCCGGCGGAGCGGCGCGAGGCGGTGCAGGCCCTCTGCTTTGGGGCCGACCTGCCCCTCAGCCAACTGCTCACCCCGGAGCGGCAGCAGCTGGCGCTGGCGTTGCACACGCCGCTGCTGGAGCGGCGCACGGAGCTGAAGCGATGAGCGGCCTGCAGCGGTTTGAGGCCAACCAGTTGCCCCTCAGCCCGGGCCTGCGGCTGCTGGAGGCCAGCGCCGGCACGGGCAAAACCTTTGCCCTGGCCCACCTGGTGCTGCGGCTGCTCAGCGAGGGGGCCGAGCCCCCCTCGGTGGAGCAGCTGCTGGTGGTGACCTTCACCGAAGCCGCCGCCGCGGAACTGCGCGACCGCATCGCCCGGCGGCTGCAGCAGGCCCTGCAGCGGCTGGATGCCCCCACCGAGACCGACCACGACCTCGACGCCCCCCTGCAGGGGTGGTTGCAGGTGCAGCGCAGCCAACCCCGGGCACCGCTGCGGGGCCGGCTGCTGCTGGCCCTCGAGCAGCTCGACCGCGCCGACATCACCACCATCCACGGCTTCTGCCGCCGCACGCTGCAGCGCCAGGCCCTGGAGGCGGGCCTGGGGCCTGCGGTGAGCCTGGAAACCGACAGCCAGGAGCGCCGCCAGCAACTGGTGCACGACTACTGGCGCCAGCAGGTGCTGCCCCTGGAGCCGGGGCTGCTGGCGGGCCTGCAGCAGCTGCAGATCCACCCGGCCCAGCTGACGCAGCTGCTGGCCAGCCTCGATGGCGATCCCGCCCTCGAGCTCGATCCCCTGCCCGCCGAGCTCGAGGCATCCCAGCCGCTGGCCCCGCAGCTCTCAGCCCTGTGGGCCCAACGCTGGCGGCGATTTGTGGACCTCTGGAGCCAGGGCGCCGATGCCCTCGAGCAGGACCTGGCGGCGGCCGCCGCCGAGCTGCACAGCCTCGGCATCGAGTACAAGCCCTACCGGCTCAAACCCAAACCCGACCGGCTGGAGCGGGTGCAGGGCTGGATCGATGGCCTCGACGGCGCCGTGCCCGACTACGCCACGGTGCTGGCCCAGCGCGACCTGCGCGAGTACTTCCACCCCGGCCCGTTCACCAAGGCGGCGGCCCAGGCCCACGGCGATCGGGTGTCGCTGCCCCAGCGGCCGCTGCTGGAGGCCATTGCCGCCCTGCTGGAGGGTCCGGCGGAGCTGCTGCTGCTGCACCTCGCCCACTGGGGCCGCCGCGAGCTGGCGTTGCGCCGCGAGGCGGCCGGCCAGATGGGCTTCAGCCAACTGCTGGAGCAGCTCGACCCGGGCCCAGACCCCCAGGCCCCATCCCCCCTGCTGGAGGCGGTGGCCCGCCGCTACCGCGCCGCCCTGATCGATGAATTCCAGGACACCGATCCGATCCAGTGGCGCATCCTGCAGCGGGCCTTCGGCGGACCCCAGCCGCGGCACCTGCTGGTGATGGTGGGCGACCCCAAGCAGGCCATTTACCGCTTCCGCGGCGGTGAGCTGGCCACCTACCGCCAGGCCGCTGAGCAGGTGCCCCCGGCGGATCGCCGCGGCCTGATCGAAAACCGCCGCGCCTCAGCGGCCCTGGTGGCGGGTCTCAACGCCCTGATGGCCCCCGGGCTGGAGCGCTCCCGCTTGCCGGTGCCACCGGTGGAGGCGAAGGCGCGCCAGGGATGCCTGCTGCTGCCCGAGGGGGAAGCACCGCTGCAGCGGCTCGACCTCGACCCCGAGCAGCTCGAACCGCAGGTGGCGGCCCTGTGCCAACAGCTGCTGGAGCGCGGCCTGCTGCTGCAGCAGGGGGAGCAGCAGCGGCCGCTGCGGGCGGGCGACCTCTGCCTGCTGGTGAGCCGCCACGATCAGGCCGAGGCCCTGCGCAGTGCCCTGGAGCAACGGCAACTGCCCAGCCGCCTGGTGAGCCGCGGCGATGTGTTTGAAAGCCCAGGAGCGGCGGCGCTGCAGCGGCTGCTCGACGCCCTGGCCAGCCCGGGGCTGCCCAGCCGCCAACGGCTGCTGGCGGCCTCGGCCCTGCTGGGCTGGAGCGCCGAGGAGATCGCCGGGGCCCCGCCGGAGCGCTGGGATGGCCTGGCCCTGCAGTTGGCGGAGCTGGCCAGCCGCCTGCCGCGCCAGGGGCTCACGGCGGTACTGGGGCAGCTGCTGGGCACCGCCGGGCTGGCCAGGCTGTCGCTGCGGGGCCGCGCCCTGGCCGACCTGCAGCAGGCGGCGGAACTGGTGCAGGAGCAGATGCACCGCCAGGGGCTGGGGGCGGCGGCGGCGGCCGACTGGCTGCGGCGGGTGCGGCTGGAGGAGCAGCGCGACCCCCCCGAGGAGCACCTCTGCCGCAGCGATGCCGCCGAATCGGCCATCGCGGTGGTGACCGTGCACCGCAGCAAGGGGCTGGAGTACCCGGTGGTGATCTGCCCCCACCTCTGGAGGGCCCCCAAACCCGCCCGCAGCGGTGCCCAGCGGCTGGGGCGGCGCTGGACGCCCCCGGGCCAGGCCCAGCCCCGGCTCGACCTGCACCTCAACCCCCACTGGGGCCCGGGCCGGTCCGCCGCCCAGCAGCACCAAGAGGCCCAGCTGCAGGAGGCGGAGCGCCTGGCCTACGTGGCCTGCACCCGCGCCCAGCACCTGCTCGTGCTGGGCTGGCCGGGCGAGCATAAGGCCGAACCAGGCAACCCCCTGACGCCCTGGCTGGCCCAAGCCGACCTGCCGCTGCACCCGATCGAGGCCGCGGCGCTGCCACCCCCCGGCCGGCCCTGGCGCCCCCCCAGCCCGCAGGAGCCCCTGCAGCTGGGGCCGCGGCCCAGCCGCAGCCTCGACAGCCGCTGGGGCCGGGCCAGCTACTCCGCCTGGGCCCATGCCCAGGCCCCCCTGGCGCCGCAGACCCGCGATGAGGGCCGCGACAACGATGCCGAAAGCCTCTCCGGCGATGAGCTGTCGAGGGATGAACCCTCCGGGGCTGAACACTCCAGGGCCGAACCATTCCCCAGCAGCCCCTGGCCGGCCCTGGGGCCCCTGGCCCACTTCCCCCGCGGCGCGGGCCCGGGGGATGTGCTGCACCGGATCCTGGAGCGGCTCAACTACCCGGCCCTCGCCGCCGGCGACCCCAGCGCCCTGGCCGCCACCACCGCCCTGCTGCCGGAGGAACTGGGCCGCGGCGGCCTGGAAAGCCGCTGGGCCGAACCGCTGCTGCAGGGCCTGCAGCAACTGGTGCACACCCCCCTGGGGGGAGCACTGGGGGCCTGCCGCCTGGGGGATCTCAGCCCCGGCTGCTGGCTCAACGAGCTCAACTTCGACCTGCCCCTGGCGGTGCCCCCCGACCGTCTGGTGCGCAGCGGCGGCCTGGCGGCGGTGTTCAGCGACCACCCCGGCGGCCGTTTCGGCGCCGCCTATGGCCAGCAGCTGCGCCAGCTGGAGGTGGCCAGCCGCGGCTTCCTCACCGGCTCCATCGACCTGGTGTTCCGCCACGGCGAGCGCTGGTGGGTGGCCGACTGGAAGAGCAACTGGCTGGGGCGCCGCGATGGCCAGGGCCAGGTGCTGGCCTGCGGCCCCAACGACTACCCCCAGGGAGCCATGGAAGCCCTGATGGCGAGCAACCACTACCCGCTGCAGGCGCACCTCTACCTGGTGGCCCTGCACCGCTACCTGCGCTGGCGCCTGCCCGGCTACACCCCGGAGCGGCACCTGGGGGGCTACGCCTACGTGTTCCTGCGGGGCGTGCCAGGGCCCCTGCCAGCGGGCACAGCCCCGGAGGCCGGCGTGCCCGGCGTGCTGGTGGAGC
>JBEBCX010000091.1:0-7437 GCA_041157425.1 Cyanobacteriota bacterium
ACCAGCGCCATTTCGGCCTCACCGAGGAGCTGCTTGAGCTCTTCGACGATCTGTTGCTTGTTCTCCAGCGTGCGGCCCATGGGAAACGGAACGGATCGGGGGAACAAGCCGGGAACGCAGCCCTGGTGCTTGGGGGGAACCCCTGGCACCCGAGGGCTGCGGCTTCACATCCCCCGGCGAACCGCCGGGACAAGCTTCAGTCGCGTGCACCTCGGCAGGATTTACAACGGGCAGAAATCCGTAAAACGGATTCGCCATCGACCTGCTGTCTTGGGTAGGGCGCGTGCCCTTCTGGCGTAAGCCAGTCGATAACCCTACAGCAGAGCCTGCGGGGTCTTCGGTCAGCCAACAAAAAGCCCCCGCCGGAGCGGGGGCATGGGGGCCGGTCGGCCTCGCCGCAAGGGGATCAGGCCTCTTGCTTGATGTCCTGGAGGGCGGTCACATCCACTTCCACGGAGGGGCCCATGGTGGAGGTGATGTACAGGCTCTTCCAGTAACGACCCTTGGCGCCCGAGGGCTTGTTGCGGTCGATGGTTTCCTGCAGGGCCTTGAGGTTGTCCAGCAGCTTGGCGGCATCAAAGCTGGCCTTGCCGAAGCGCACGTGCACGATGCCGGTGCGGTCAGCGCGGAATTCCAGTTTGCCGGCCTTGAACTCGTTGATGGCGGAGGCCAGGTCGGTGGTCACGGTGCCGGCCTTGGGGTTGGGCATCAGGCCACGGGGGCCGAGCACCCGGCCGAGCTTGGCCACCTTGGGCATCATGTCCGGGGTGGCGATCAGCAGGTCGAACTCCATCTCGCCTTTGGCGATGGTCTCCACCAGGTCGTCGTCACCGGCCAGGTCGGCACCGGCGGCCTTGGCCTCAGCCACTTTTTCGCCGCGGGCGATCACCGCGATGCGCACGCTCTGACCGGTGCCGTGGGGCAGGGCCACGGTGGTGCGCAGCTGCTGGTCGGTGTACTTGGGATCGATGCCGAGGCGGGCGTGGGCCTCCACGGTTTCGTCGAACTTGGCGGTGGCGTTGGCCTTCACCAGTTCCACCGCGTCAAGCGGGGCATAGGTGCGGTCTTCAACCTTGCCGGCAACGGCGGAATAACGCTTGGAAATTTTGGGCATGGGATGCATGGGGTGCGAACGAGCTGGGCAGCTCTCCCCCGGTAGGGAACAGAGGTGGATGGATCAGCACGGGCCCGGAGGCCGGGGCGAATCAGTCCTTGACGGCGACGCCCATGTTGCGGGCGGTGCCTTCGATGATGCGCATGGCCGAATCAACGCTGGTGCAGTTGAGGTCGGGCAGCTTGGTCTTGGCGATCTCCTCGAGCTGCGGCTGCCTTGGAGATCAGCACGGAAGCGGGAGGGGTCTTGGTGATGAAGGTGAAGCTGCGGTCTTCAAAGACCGAGATCTCCACCGGGATCACGTAGCCAGCCTTGTCCTGCGTCCGAGCGTTGTACTCCTTGCAGAACGCCATGATGTTGACGCCGTGCTGACCGAGGGCGGGGCCCACCGGCGGCGCGGGGTTGGCTTTGCCGGCATCCAGGGCCAGCTTGATCACAGCTACAACTTTTTTTGCCATCGTCCTGGCGGCTTGAGCAATCTGCGGATCCGCGACCCTAGGGCAGCGGCTGCGGCGGGCCCCGGAGACCGGTGCAACGCCTAGGGCCGCCCTCCGCAGGGAGACGGCCGCAGGGGGATCAGCTCTGCTTGCTGATCTGGGAGAACTCGAGTTCCACCGGGGTTTCCCGGCCGAAGATCGAGAGCAGGGCCTTGAGCTTGTTGCGCTCGGCGGACACCTCGATCACCTCGCCCTGGAAGTCCTTGAACGGACCGGCGGTCACGAGGATCTGGTCGCCCTCGGTGAGGTCGACCTTCACCACAGGCTTCTTCTCGGCGGCCCGCTTGAAGATGCGGTCCACCTCCTGGCGGCTGAGGGGGCGCGGCTTGATGTGGCCGCGGGCCTTGCCCGTGGCGCGGCGGTCCTCCGCCCCCACGAAATTGATCACGTTGGGGGTGCTCCGCACCGCCATCATCGTGTCCTCATCCAGCACCATCCGCACCAGCACATAGCCGGGAAACACCTTCTCCTCGGTGCTGGTGCGGCTGCCGTCTTTCTTGAGCTTCACCGCCGGGGTCTGGGGGATCTCGATCTCCAGGATGCGGTTGTCGACGCCGAGGGTGACGGCGCGCTGCTCGAGGGTGGCCTTCACCTTCTTCTCGCAGCTGGAGGCCACCTGCACGGCATACCAGCGGGCCACCGGAGCACGACCCTCAGCCGGGGCCAGCTCAACCGCAGCCTCGCTGATCGCCTCAGGCAGCGGGTCGGCTGTCAGGTCAGCTGTGGAGCCAGCTGTCAGGTCAACGTCGGACACGGGCACGGCGCAAAAAACAGGGCAGTGGAGCGGGGAGCTGTGAAGCGTGGAACAGCCGGCTTGGGATCAGCGGAACACCTGGGCGTTGGCCCAGCCGTAAAAGCGATCAATGGCGGCGATGGCAAAGGCCGAGAGGGTCACCATCAAAATGACGGCCACCGATTCGGAGAACAGCTGCTGGCGACTGGGCCAGACCACCCGACGCAGCTCAGCCATGGTGTCGGCCACGAAACCAGCCGGGGCGGGCTCGGGGCTGGGGGCGCCGTCCTGAGCTTCGGCTGAGGCGTCAGGTGCGGCTTGGGAACGGGCTGAGGGGTCGGTCGGGGTGTCCACTGCTGGAACGGTCGGCAGGCGGCGAAGCTGAACAGCCCGCACACCGGCAAACAGCCACCCTACCGGATGTGCCTCAACCCCCTGCCGCCAAGGGCTGGAACAGCAGGCGCTCGCCCCCCTCCTCCAGGCTCACCCGCACGGAAGCGGCCCCCAGGAAACGCTCCTCCAGCAATTCGGTGGCCAGGGGGTTCTCGATGCTGCGGCGCAGCAGGCGCCGCAGGGGGCGGGCGCCGTATTCCGGCTGGTAGGCCTGGCGGGCCAGCCACCCCACCACGGCCGCATCCACCTGCAACTCCAGCCCCTGCTCCCGCAGCAGGGTCGCCAGATCGGCCAGTTGCAAGCCCACGATCCGCTCGAGCTCCTCTGGCCCCAGGGGCAGGAAACGGATCACCTCATCGATGCGGTTGAGGAATTCAGGCCGGAACTGGCTGGCCAGGGCCTGCTCCACCTGCTCCGCCAGGGCGGCATCGTCGCCCTGGCTGCGGGCGCTGTCGAGGATGGCGCGGCTGGCCAGGTTGCTGGTCATCACCACCACGGTGTGGCGGAAATCCACGGTGCGGCCTTGGGAATCGGTGAGGCGCCCGTCGTCGAGCACCTGCAGCAGCACGTTGAACACATCCGGGTGGGCCTTCTCCACCTCATCGAGCAGCAGCACCGCGTAGGGGCGGCGGCGCACCGCCTCGGTGAGCTGGCCACCCTCCTCGTAGCCCACGTAGCCAGGCGGGGCCCCCAGCAGCCGGGCCACGGCGTTGCGCTCCATGAATTCGCTCATGTCGAGGCGCACCAGCGCCTCCTCCTCATCGAACAGGGCCGCCGCCAGGGCCTTGGCCAGCTCGGTTTTGCCGACGCCGGTGGGGCCCAGGAAGAGGAATGAGCCCACGGGCCGGCGGGGGTCCTTCATGCCGGCCCGGGCCCGGCGAATCGCCGCGGCCACCGCCGCCACGGGCTCGGGTTGGCCCACCACCCGCTCCGCCAGGCGCTGATCCAGCTCCAGCAGTTTCTGGCGCTCACCGGCCAGCAGGCGCTGCACGGGGATGCCGGTCCAGCGGGCCACCACATCGGCGATGTCCCCCTCCTCCACCTGCTCCCGCAGCAGGGAGCGGCCGCTGGCCTGATCCTCGAGGAGGTGGTCCTCCAACTGCTGGCGGCGCTGCTGCACGCCGTGGAGTTGGTCGTACTGCAACCGGGCCGCCTCCTCCAGATCGCCATCGCGCTCCGCTTCAGCGATCTGCAGCCGCAGGGCCTCGTCGTCGGCCAACAGCTGGCGCAGCTCCGCCAGTTGCTCCCGCTCCCCCTGCCAGCGGTGCTGCAGCTCCTGCAGCGCCTCTCCAGCCTGCCGCCGCTGCTCCTGCAGGGCGAGGCGCTCGGCCTGGGGGGCGGTTTCCGCCGCCAACAGCGCCAGCTCCACCCGCCGCAGCTCCGCCTCCGCCTCCTCCACCCGCCGCGGCTTGGAGGTCACCTCCATGCGCAGCTGGGCGGCGGCCTCATCGATCAGGTCGATGGCGGAATCCGGCAGGCAGCGGTCGGCGATGTAGCGATCCGCCAGCCGGGCGGCGGCCACCACGGCCCCATCGGCAATGGCCACGCCGTGGTGCAGCTCGTAGCGCTCCTTGAGGCCCCGCAGGATCAGGGTGCTCTCCTCGAGGCCGGGCTCCTTGATCACCACCTGCTGAAAGCGGCGGTTCAGGGCTGGATCCTTCTCCACCGTGCGGCTGTAGTCCTCGGGGGTGGTGGCCCCGATGCAGCGCAGATCGCCGCGGGCCAGCGCCGGCTTGAGGATGCTGCTGGCATCGCTGTTGGAGCGCTCCGACCCCACCACGGTGTGGAGTTCATCGATGAACAGGATCACGCCACCGGCCTCGCCGGCCCCGGCGCCGGCGGTCTCCGCCTCGCGCACTTCCTTGAGCACGCTGCGCAGGCGCTCTTCAAATTGCCCACGGAATTTGGCGCCGGCGATCAGCGCCCCCAAATCCAGGGCAACCAGGCGCTGACCCTTGAGGGCCTCGGGCACCTCGCCGGCCACGATCCGCTGGGCCAGCAGCTCGGCGATGGCGGTCTTGCCCACGCCGGGCTCACCGATCAGCACCGGGTTGTTTTTGCTGCGGCGCGACAACACCTGCATCAGGCGCCGGATCTCCGTGTCACGGCCGATCACCGGATCGAGCTCCCCGGCCCGGGCGGCGGCGGTGAGGTCGCGGCCGAACTGATCCAGGGCAGCCGGCTCCTGCTCGAGCTGCAGGGATGCCGGGGGCTCGGATGGGGCTGGGGGCTGGGGCGCCGATGGCGCAGAACGGGCTTGGGGGCGGCTGGGTTGCGCTGGGCGGGGCTGCGCTGCGGCGGGTTGTGGGGCTGTGGGCGGTCGCCCGGCATCGATCCAGCTGTCCTGGGGCTGCACAGCGGCGCCGGACGGCACAGTGGCGCCAGACGGCACCGTGGCGCGGGGCAGCTCCGGTTCGCTGGGGAGGCGGCGCAGCTCCCGCAGCAGCAGCTCTTCGGTGAGTCCCTGGTCGGCCAGCAGGGCGCCGCCGAGGCGCGGCTCCTCCAGCAGGGCCAACAGCAGATGGGGCACATCCAGCAGCCGCGACCCCCAGGCCTGCCGGCGGCGGTCCGCCTGCTCCAGCAGCTCCTCGAGGGCCTCGCCGATGAACAGCTCCCGGCCCGATCCGGTGGGCTGCTCGCCGCACCAGTCATCGAGCGCGTCGAGCAGGCGGTTCAGATCGAGCGGCAGCGGATCGATCCAGTCGGCGAAGCGGCGATCGTTGGCGAGGGCCTGCAGCACGTGCTCCACATCCATCTGGCTGTGGCGCCAGCGGCGGGCCTGCTCCTGGCTGGCCAGCAGCAGATCCCAGGCGGCCTCGCTGAACCGATCCGGATCGCTGGTGAGGCTGGCGGCGGCAGGGGGGGCGTCAGCGCGCATGGGATCGGGAGCTCTGCTCGATCAGTTCCACCTTGTAGCCGTCCGGGTCCTCCACAAAGGCAATCACGGTGGTGCCGTTCTTCATCGGGCCGGGCTCACGCACGATGCGGCCGCCCTTGGCGCGCATCTGATCACACACCGCTGCGATGTCGTCCACGCCGATGGCGATGTGGCCGTAGCCGCTGCCGATCTCGTAGCTGCTGGTGTCCCAGTTGTGGGTGAGCTCCAGCACGGCGGTGTCGGCCTCGTCGCCGTAGCCCACGAAGGCCAGGGTGAAGCGCCCGCCGGGGTAGTCCTTGCGGCGCAGCAGCCGCATGCCCAGCACCTCGGTGTAGAAGGCGATGGAGCGCTCCAGGTCGCCGACCCGCAGCATGGTGTGGAGCAAACGCATGGCCGCGGCCAGGGCGATCAAGGGCCGGCCGCATTCTGACCAGAGCCGCCGGTTCGGTGCCAACGGGCACAAGAACCCGGGAGGGGGCGACCCATAGGATCGGCCTCAGCTTTATCCGACGCGCGAGCGAGCCGCTGTGATCGACACCCTCGACCTTGTCATTGACACCATCGTGGCCCGGGAGGTGCTCGATTCGCGCGGCACACCCACGGTGGAAGCGGAGGTGATGCTGGAGGGCGGTGCCAGCGGGCGGGCGATCGTGCCCAGCGGCGCCAGCACCGGCGCCCACGAAGCCTGTGAGCTGCGCGATGGCGGCAGCCGCTACTGCGGCAAAGGGGTGCTGCAGGCGGTGAGCAACGTTGAAGAGAAGATCGCGCCGGCCCTCTGCGGCCTCAGCGCCCTCGACCAGGGCACCGTGGATGCCGCCATGCTCGAGCTGGACGGCAGCGACAACAAGAGCGCCCTGGGGGCCAACGCCATCCTGGCGGTGAGCCTGGCCACCGCCCGGGCGGCGGCCAATGGCGTGGGCCTGCCGCTCTACCGCTACCTGGGGGGCCCGATGGCCACCCTGCTGCCGGTGCCGCTGATGAACGTGATCAACGGCGGCGCCCACGCGGCCAACAGCCTGGATTTCCAGGAGTTCATGCTGGTGCCCCACGGCGCCCCCACCTTCCGGGAGGCCCTGCGCATGGGCACGGAGGTGTTCCACACCCTCAAGGGCCTGCTCAAGGACAAGGGCCTCAGCACCGCCGTGGGCGATGAGGGCGGCTTCGCCCCCGACCTGGGCAACGTTGAGGCCGGTGAGCTGCTGGTGCAGGCGATCGAAAAGGCCGGCTACCGCCCCGGCGACCAGATCTCCCTGGCCCTGGATGTGGCCAGCACCGAGTTCTTCAAGGACGGCCGCTACGCCTTCGCCGGCGGCAGCTACAGCAGCGCCGAGATGGTGGATCAGCTGGCCCAGCTGGTGAACCGCTTCCCGATCATCTCGATCGAAGACGGCGTGGCCGAAGACGACTGGGACGGCTGGGCCCTGCTCACCGAAAAACTGGGCAAAACCGTCCAGCTGGTGGGCGACGACCTGTTCGTGACCAACAGCGCCCGCCTGCAACGCGGCATCGACCTGGGGGTCGCCAACTCAATCCTGATCAAGGTGAACCAGATCGGTTCACTCACCGAAACCCTGCAGGCGATCGACCTGGCGGGCCGGGCCGGTTACACCAGCGTGATCTCGCACCGCTCCGGCGAAACCGAGGACACCACCATCGCCGACCTGTCGGTGGCCACCCGCGCCGGCCAGATCAAGACCGGCTCCCTCAGCCGCAGCGAGCGCGTGGCCAAATACAACCAACTCCTGCGCATCGAAGACGAGCTGGGCAGCCAGGCCGTCTACGCCGGCGCTGAGGACCGGGGCCCCCGCGGCAAGGCCTGATC
>JBEBCX010000092.1:0-7567 GCA_041157425.1 Cyanobacteriota bacterium
CACGAAGAACATTCTGTTGAATGAAGGTCTGCGTGCCTGGATGGCACCGGCTGACCAGCCGCACGAAAACTTCGTCTTCCCTGAAGAGGTTCTGCCCCGCGGCAACGCCCTCTGATTACCCCAGGCGAACGGGTTTTTCCAATCCAATCCCAAGGCGCCCAATGGGCGCCTTTTTTTGTGCCCTTTCTCCAAAGCCGGCTAACGGATTTGAACCGATGGCCTTCGCTTTACAAAAGCGCTGCTCTACCACTGAGCTAAGCCGGCATCGGAAGCCTTGCGCGCTGCTTCCTGGGGCGAGCCTATCGCTCGGTCAGGGTCCAGAGCAGCAGCTGGGTGCGGTTTCGGCAGCCGCTCTTGGCCAGCAGCCGCGACACGTGGGATTCGACGGTGCGGGGGCTGAGCACCAGATCAGCGGCAATCGCCTTGTTGCTCAACCCCCGCCCCAGCGCCTCCAGCACCCGCCCTTCAGCGGGGGTGATGGCCAGGGTGGGCGGCTGGATCATCGGGGCAGGGCGGTGGCGCTGCCCCCAGGGTTCCCCTCAGGCCTGACTGGCGGTCCACACCGGTTCGTCCGCCTTGCTGGCGGCTGGCTCAGGCGCGGGTTCGGCATCGGCGTCGGCCGCGGGCTTGACCACCGCCTTGGCCCGCCGGATCGGCAGGTTGGCCACCAGCGCCGTCACCCGGTCTTCGGTTTCCAGGCTCACGTCGCCCTCCTCGAGGTCGATCTCCACGTAGCGGCTCACCACCTCCAAAATTTCCCGCCGCATCTGCTCCAGCAGTTCCGGGTTGAGGTCGCTGCGGTCGTGGGCCAGCACCAGTTGCAGGCGCTCACGGGCGGTGGTGGCGCTGGCGGGCTGACGACCGAGCAGCTTGTTGACGAAATCGCGCAGGGTCATCGGCTCAAAAGATCTTGGTTTGCATCAGGCGGCCGAGCTTGGCCCGCAGGCCGCGCCGCACCTTGGCCGGATCGATCAACGGCACCTCTTCACCGCAGACGCGGCGGGCAATGTTGCTGTAGGCCTGGGCCGCCGGCGATTGGCTGCCGTTGAGGGTGAGCGGCTCGCCGCGGTTGGTGCTCACGATCACCTGTTCGTCCTCGAGCACCAGCCCCAGCAGCGGCAGGGCAAGGATGTCGGTGACATCGTCGACCGCCAACATCTCCTGGTTGGCCATCATCTTGGGCCGCACCCGGTTGAGCACCAACTGGATCGGCTTGATGCCGCGGGTGTTGAGCAGCCCGATCACACGGTCGGCGTCCCGCACGGCGGACACTTCCGGCGTGGTGATCACGATCGCCTCCTCGGCGGCGGCGGCGGCGTTCTTGAAGCCGTCCTCAATGCCGGCCGGGCAGTCGATCAACACGATGTCGAAGCTCTCCCGCAGCAGCGCCACGATGCGCTCCATGTCTTCGGGCTTGAGCCACTCGAGCATGCGCGGGTTGCCCGCCGGCAGCAGCGCCAGGTTGGGTTCCTGCTTGTGCTTCACCAGGGCCTGGTCGAGGCGGCAGCTCTCCGCCAGCACCTCCTGGGCGGTGTAGACGATGCGGTTTTCAAGGCCGAGCAGCAGGTCGAGGTTGCGCAGCCCGAAGTCGGCATCGAGCACGGCGGTGCGCATGCCCTGGCGGGCCAGGGCGATGCCCAGGTTGGCGGTGAGGGTGGTCTTGCCCACGCCCCCCTTGCCTGAGCAAATCAGGATGGAGCGACTCCCCGAGGTGGTCACAGCACGGTCCGTAGTCGAGGCAGGTTAAGGCCATTTCCCGAAGGCGCACGGTGTTCCAGACACTGGGCAGGATCTGCCCCTGCGCCTAGAACGTCGGCAGCGACCGCCGCCGCCCGCATGTCCGCCGATGCCTCCGGCCAGCGCCTGTTGGTGATGCCCGACGACGGCGGCGGGGCGGTGGTGGAGCTGATTGATCAGGCCCGCCAGCAGCTGCTGATCAAACAGTTCAAGCTGCAGAGCCCGGCGGTGGAGCAGGCCCTCCAACGGGCCATCGGACGGGGCGTGCAGGTGCGGGTGATGCTCAACCCCCACACCTCCGGCGGCGACCGCTGGAACGACGAGGCCTTTGCCCTCCTGCAGAGCTGGGGCGTTGCGGTGCAGTGGACCAGCGAGTCGTTCCCGGTGACCCATGAGAAATCGATGGTGATCGACAGCGCGGCCGTGCTGATCGCCACCTTCAACCTGGCCGACAAATACTTCAACGAAACCCGCGACTACGGCGTGGTGAGCCACGACCCGGCGGTGGTGGAGCAGGTGATTGCTGGCTTTGAGGCCGACTGGCACCGCCAGTTTTTTGTGCCCCGGCTGGATGTGGGCCTGGTGTGGAGCAGTGCCCACAGCCGCGGTCAGATGGCCCGGGTGATCGACCGGGCCACCAAGACCCTCTGGATCCAGCACCCCAAATTCGTGGATGCGGTGATCCTCGAGCGCGTGGTGAGCGCCCGCGAGCGGGGCGTGAAGGTGCGGGTGCTGTGCGGCGGCAAGCACGGCCTCAGCGACTGGGACGTCTACGACACCTTCAGTTCCCTGCGGGTGATGGAGCTGTTCGGCGTGAAGATCCGGCGCCAAAAGCGCCCCAAGCTCCACGCCAAATTGATCCTGATCGATGGCAAGGCCGCCATGACCGGCTCCATGAACATCGACCGCAGCGCCTTTGATGTGCGCCGCGAGCTGGGCATCGAGGTGGATGCGCCCGCGGTGATTCAGCGGTTGATCGCCACCTTCGAGAGCGATTGGCGCGAGGCCAAGAAATACAGCGCCCCTGACCCGCTCGATCCCACGTATCACGAATCGGGCGAACTGCCCCCCGATCCGCACTTCGTGCACAACTGATGGACCCGCAGCCGCAGCCGCAGCCGGACTCCAACGCCCCGCTCCGCACGCCGAACCACCGGGAGTTGTTTATGGGGATGCAGCAGGTGGCCCTCTCCTCCTTTGGCGGCGGCCTGTCGGCCTGGAGTGAGCGCATCGTGGTGGAGCAGCGCCGCTGGATGAGTGAGCAGGCCTTCCTCACGGGGCTCACCGTGGCCCGTCTGCTGCCGGGCCCCAATCAAATCAACATGGCCGTCTACATCGGCAGCCGTTTCCACGGCCTCAGTGGAGCCCTGGTGGCCCTGGGGGGCATGTTGCTGCTGCCCTTCAGCCTGCTGATGCTGCTGGGGCTCGGCTACTACTACCTGCACGAGACGATGGTGGTGGATCGGCTCCTGGCCGGGGTGATCACCGCCTCAGCGGGGATGGCCCTCTCCATGGGCTTCAAGATCGCCAACAGCTACACCCGCGACCCGGTGGCCCTGGGCATCGCCGCCGCCAGCTTCCTGGCCATGGATGTGTTCCATGTGCGGCTGATTCCATTGGTGCTGGTGGCCGGCCCGCTGGCGATGGCCTGGTACTGGCCCCGCCGCACCCCCCAGCCATGACGCCCCCGCTGGCCCACATCTGCACGCCCCAATCCCTGGGCGACTGGCGCCATCTGCTGGCGGTGATCTGGGACTTTCTGAGCCTGTCGCTGTTCTCGCTGGGGGGTGGCAACACCCTGCTCAACGAGTACCACCACCTCAGCGTGGATCAGTACTGCTGGCTCAGCTCCCGGCAGTTCGCCGACATCTATGCCCTGGCGGAGGCGGCCCCAGGCCCCAGCTCGATGATCGTGGGCCTGCTGGGCATGGGCGCCGCGGTGCAGGAGGGGCCGTTTTGGGGGCTGCTGAGCGGCGTGTCGGCGGAGCTGGCGATCCTGCTGCCCTCC
Source organism: Cyanobacteriota bacterium (assembly GCA_041157425.1). Lineage (GTDB taxonomy): Bacteria > Cyanobacteriota > Cyanobacteriia > PCC-6307 > Cyanobiaceae > Vulcanococcus. The sequence continues at coordinate 3,746 of JBEBCX010000092.1, forward strand.
ACCCTGCTGATGGTGGCCGCTTCGCTCAGTTGGAACCGGCTGCGGGATGCACCGGTGCGCATCGCCTTTGAGCGCGGTCTCGGGCCGATCACCCTGGGCATCCTGTTTGCCGTGGGCCTGAAGATCCTGCGCATCTCCGACCACGACACCCCCGCCTACGCGGTGTCGGCCCTGGTGTGCGTGCTGATGCTGCGCACCCGCATCTCACCCCTGTGGTTCATGGCGGTGGCCGCCGTGCTCGGGGGGCTGGGGCTGGTGAACCGCTAAGTCGGCCACTGGGGATCCGCCGGGCGGATCGCGATGGCGCCGTTCTCCAGCAGGGCCTCCTCGCAGAACCCCACCGGCGGCAGATCCTCCGGCCCCCGGGCCACCGCCCCAGCGATCCGCAGCTGCAGGGGCCGCAGCTGCAGGGCCACGATCCGGGCGTTGCCGTCGCCCTGACAGCCGGCGTGGGCCACCCCCCGCAGCCGTCCCCACACCCGCACATCCCCGGCTGCGGTAACCCGGGCGCCGGGGTTCACATCCCCCAGCACCAACACTGAGCCTTCCACCTGCAGGTGGTCGCCGGCCCGCAGGGTGCCGCGGTGGATGCTGAGCGCCCCCTGGCCGGGGCTGGCCTGGGCCTGGGGCGCTGGCGTGCCGGCCAGCAGGGCCGTCTCCAGACCCAGGGCCGCCGCGGGCACCAGGCTCAGGGCGTCGCGGGCTTCCACCCGTTGCAGCACCAGCCCCGCCTGCTCCAGCGCCGCGGCAACGGCCCGCAGCTCCGGCAGGGTCAGGGGCCGATCGGCGCACTCCAGCAGGGCTGGGCCGGGCTGGTGCTCGGCGCCCAACTGCTGCTGCACCTCCTCCAGGGCGGAGCCACGGGCCTCGGCCATCGGGGCCAGCCGGATGCGATGGAGGGGGGGCTGCATGGGCCGCAACCTACGCAGGGTTGTCGCCGGATTCCAGCGCCAGCTCCTGCCGCAGCGCCGTGGTCACCTCCGGCGGATGGATCAGCCAGGCGGTTTCGCTGGGTTGAATCAGGCTGCGCACCAGGGCGGAGCGTTGCTCCAGGGCCCCCAGCTGGTGCCCATCCCAGAGGCGCAGCCCCCCTTTGTAGGGGTGGTAGCCGCGGTTCTGCTGCTGGTGCAGCCCGCAGCAGCGGTCGGGATGCAGCCCCAGCTCGGCGCTCAGCCGGCTGGCGCGAGCCAGCCAGCTCAGCCGTTGCTCCGGTGCCAGGGCGCTTACGTCGGTGGCCCGCAGCAGCCGCCTCTCGAGCAGGCGCCGGCTCAGCTCCTGCAATCCCTCCGGCCCCTCCTCACCCCAGCGCTGCAGGTGGTAGCCGGTGCGGATGTCGTCGTTGCCCAGGAAGGTGGGCAGGTCGAGCTGCTGCGGCTGCCACAGCCAGCGCTCCATCACCGCATCCGCCCACACCTGGGCCGGACCCAGCTGGCGTGCCTCGGCGATGCAACGGCTGAGCAGCCAGTTGCACACCACGTTGAGCCGGTGGTTGTACACGCTGCGGTACATCAAATTGCGCACCACCAGGTAGTGCTCCACCGCCATCAGGCCCTTGGGGTGGATGGCCAGGCCCCCATCGGGCGCCAGGGTGAAGCTGGCCAGAATCCGCTCCAGATCCAGGCTGCCGTAGCTGGTGCCCGTGCTGTAGCTGTCGCGCAGCAGGTAATCGAGCCGGTCGCAGTCGAGCTGGCTGCTCACCAGCGCCTTGATGGCGGCGTGCTCCGCCCGGCCGTGCTCCAGCAGGTCGGCCACCGCATCGGCGGTGCCCGGGGCAAAGGCCTCCAGGGGGCCGCGCAGATCGGCGTGTTCGCGGATCAACCGCCCCGACCAGCGCTCGTGCTTGAGGCCGAACATCTCCTCGCCGGAGTGGCTCAGGGGCCCATGGCCCACGTCGTGCAGCAGGGCCGCCGCGTAGAGCACCCCCGCCTGCTCCCCCAGGGCTGGCTCCAGTTGTTGCAGGGCTGTGAGCGCCTGCCGCGCCAGCTGCAGCACCCCCAGGGAATGGGTGAAGCGGCTGGATTCGGCGCCGTGGAAGGTGAGGTAGGCCGGCCCCAGCTGGCGGATGCGCCGCAACCGCTGGAATGGAGCGGTGTCAATCAGGTCGATCACCAGGGCCTCCGCCGGCAGGGCGCGGTCGAGCCGAATCGCTCCGTGCAGCGGATCGTGGTAGGTGCGAGATCCCATCAGGCGCTGGGCCCCTGTGCGGCCTCAAGCTGCTGCACCAGGGCCGCCGCCGCCAGCTGCAACCAGCGGTCGCCATCGCCGCCGGGATCCAGGGGCTCCGGCTCCGGCAGCAGCTGATCGGGCGCGATCCCCAGGTTTTGGATGTCCCGTCCGCTTGGGGTCACGTAGCGGGCCACGGTCACCGCCAGGCCGCTGCCGTCACCCCCCAGGCTGATCAGGGTCTGGATCAACCCCTTGCCGAAGGTGCGGCTGCCCAGCAACGGGGAGCGCCGGTCGTCCTGCAGGGCCCCCGCCAGGATTTCGCGGTGCCGCCGTTCACCAGGGTCACCAGGGGACCGGCGTACAGGCTGCCCCGGCCCGCCTGCTGGGGATCGCTGAAGCCCTCCCGGTTGCGCGTTTCCACGATCGGTGCCCCATCCAGCAGTTGATCGGCCACCGCCAGCCCTGCGCTCACCAGGCCGCCCGAGTTGTTGCGCAGATCCAGCACCAGGCCCTCGATCCCCCGCTGCTGCAGCTGCTCCAGGCTGCGGGCCACCAGCTGGGGCACCGGCTCGGCGAATTGGGTGATGCGCAGATAGCCCAGGCGGTGGCCCCCCTGCTCCAGGGTGCGGCTGCGCACCGGCTGCAGATCCACCCGGCGGCGCTTGAGCACCGCTTCCCGGGTGCTCCCCTGGGGGGGCTTCAGCTCCAGCAGCACCTCCGACCCTTCGGCCCCGCGAAGGCGGGCGGCGGTGGCCTCCAGCCCCAGGCTGTCGGTGCTGAGGCCATCCACCCGCAGCAGCTCCGAGCCGCTCACGATGCCCGCCTCCGCCGCCGGTGACCCCTCCAGGGGCGCAATCACCACGATCGCCGTGTCATCGCGGCGGATGCCCAGCTGCAGGCCCACACCACTGACACTGCCCTCAGTGCTGGCCTTGAGGGCGGTGTAATCCGAGGGCCGCAGCAGCCGGGTGTAGGGGTCGCCGATGGGGGCCAGCATCCAGTCGATGGCGCCGTAGGCGTCTTCGCTGCTGCTGATCGGACGCTCCAGGGCCTTCTGCCGCAGTTGCTTCCATCGGATCGCCTCGAAGCGGTCGGGATCCACGTAGCTCTGGTTCACGAGCCGCCAGCTCTCCACCACCAGTTGCTGGCCGTCGTTGAGGGCCAGTGCACCGGCGGGGCCGATCCCCAGGAGAAGGCCGCACAACCCAGCCGTCACAAGGTTTTTCAACCAGCGCGCAAGCCCTTGATGCCCTTCCCGGTGCGCGACTGTCACAGGCTGTGCGGCGGCCACGGGCGGCGGGTGGTGATCGGTAGACTCTGCCAACCAAACCCTCTCGCTGCATGGCGAATTCCTCCCCCGCTGCCGGCGGAAAGTCCTCGCCCGTTTACGACTGGTTCAACGAGCGCCTGGACATCCAGGAGATCGTTGACGACGTGGCCTCCAAGTACGTGCCGCCCCACGTCAACATCTTTTATTGCCTGGGCGGCATCACGCTGGTCTGCTTCCTGATCCAGTTCGCGACCGGCTTCGCGATGACCTTCTATTACAAGCCGACGGTGGCTGAGGCCTACGCCTCGGTGCAGTACCTGATGACCGACGTCAGCTTCGGCTGGCTGATCCGCTCCGTGCACCGCTGGAGCGCCTCGATGATGGTG
>JBEBCX010000093.1:0-6701 GCA_041157425.1 Cyanobacteriota bacterium
GCGTCAGACCGCTCTCAAACGGCGACGTAGGCCTGCACGTTCTGGCTGAGGCGGCGCAGGTTGGCGAGGCCATCGCGCTCCAGGTTGCGCACGCGGTCGCGGCTCATCCCGAGGATGCGGCCGATGCCGGTGAGGCTCATCGGCTCATCGGGCTCGGGCACATCGGCGCAGGGGATGCCGTAGCGCATCTTCAGCACCCGCCCCTGCAGGTCCGGCAGTTGCTCCAGCAGCGCGCGCATGTCGCCCCGCAGGCACTCCCCATCCACCAGCTCCTCCGGCTGGCTGCCCTCGCTGGCCAGCAGGTCCAAGAGCTCGGTGTCGTCGCCATCGCCCACCTTCGTTTCCAGGCTCACCGGCTGGCGGGCGCGGCACAGCAGATCCTTCACCTCTTCTTCGGGCAGCTCCACGTACTCCGCCAGCTCCGTCACCGTGGGGGTGCGGCCCAGCTCCTGGCTCAGTTCGCGCTGGCCCTTCTTGAGCTTGTTCAGCGTTTCGGTGATGTGGATCGGCAGCCGGATCGTGCGGCTCTTCTCGGCGATCGCCCGGGTGATCCCCTGGCGGATCCACCAGTAGGCATAGGTGGAGAACTTGTAGCCGCGGGTGGGGTCGAACTTCTCCACGCCCCGCGGTGTACTTCTTGGCCACGCTCACCACCAAGCGCAGGTTGGCCGCCACCATCCGCTCCTTGGCCCGCTGACCACTGCGCAGCCGCTTGCGCAGTTGCTGCGGGGTGAGGCCGGCGGCTTCCGCCAATTGCTCCTCGCTGGGGGCCTCCCCACCGGCGCGCAGGCGCAGCTCCTCGCGCAGCTCCTCCAGGGCCATCAGCTCCTGCACCTGGCGGCCCAGGGTGATCTCCTGCTCGTGGCTGAGCAGCGGCACCCGGCCGATGTCCCGCAGGTAGGAGCGCACCAGATCGGGCCCGCCGTTGGGCAGCGGGTCGCGGTCGGAGCGCAGCACGGGCAGCGAGGGCATGGCCGGCGGGAGTTACGAAACCCGAATGTTTCGTAAACCTACCACCCTTTTTTGGGTGGGCAGAATGCGGGTCTGGCCCAGGCCCACCGCGGGATGAGCAGCGCATCTCCCCCCTCCGCCGCCGGCCCCCAGCGCCTGCAGAAACTGATCGCCGCCGCCGGCATCTGCTCCCGCCGCCGCGCCGAGGAGCTGCTCCAGGCCGGCCGGGTGCAGGTGAACGGCCACACCGCCCAGCTGGGGGATCGGGCCGACCCCAACGCCGACGACATCCGCCTCGACGGCCAGCCGCTGCGGGCCAAAGCCCCACCGCTGGTGCTGCTGCTCAACAAGCCGGTCGGGGTGGTGAGCAGCTGCCGCGACCCCGAGGGCCGCCCCACCGTGCTCGACCTGCTTCCCCCCGAGCTGGCCCAGGGTCAAGGTCTCCACCCGGTGGGGCGCCTCGATGCCGCCAGCCGCGGCGCCCTGCTGCTCAGCAACGACGGCGCCCTCACCCTGCGGCTCACCCACCCGCGCTACGGGCACCGCAAGCGCTACCGGGTGTGGGTGCAGGGCGAACCCACCACCGAAACCCTCGGCCGCTGGCGGGCCGGTGTGCCCCTCGATGGCCGCCCCAGCCTGCCGGTGGAGCTGCGGCGGCTGGGCCATGGCCGCGGCAACACCCAGCTGGAGCTGGTGCTGCGGGAGGGGCGCAACCGCCAAATTCGCCGCACCGCCGAGCTGCTGGGGCACCCGGTGCTGGATCTGCAGCGCACCGCCATCGGCGCCATTGATCTGGGAGCCCTGCCCGAAGGCCGCTGGCGGCGGCTGGACCCCCGAGAATGGGAGCCCCAGCCCCCATGGCCTTGATGCCCCGGCTCGCCAACCGAATCCCAGGGCTGGGGCGTTGGCTGCGGCGCGGCGCGGACAACGGGGCCCGCACCGCCACCCCCGCCAGCAAGGCCAACCCACCGGCCGAGGATCCGCTGCTGGAGATCGGCCGCCTGCTGCGCCAGGAGCGGGAAGCCCGCGGGCTCAACCTGCGCCAGCTGGCCCTCGAGACGCGCATCAGCACACCGGTGCTGGAAGCCCTGGAGCGGGGCTGGCGGGATCGCCTGCCCGAGGGGGCTTACCTGCGCACGATGCTGCCGCTGCTGGAGCAGCACCTGCAGCTGCCGGCGGGCAGCCTGGCGGCGGCCCTGCCGGCGGACAGCCGCCACCCCCAGCCCCGCGGCGGCGGCCGCGGCGGACTGCTGCAGCGGTTCACGCCGGGCTCCATCGACGTGTTCAGCACCTGGCAGGGCACGGTGATCTATGGGGGCCTGTGCCTGGGGCTGATCTACGCGCTCAACCTGCAGCAGCAACAGCTGGCGGCCGCCAACCTGCTCAGCCTGCGGCCGATCCCGCCCCTGCCGGCGGCGGAGCAGACCAAAGCCCCCAGCGCCGGCACCACCCTGCTGCAGGCCTACCCCGACCTGCGCCCCCTCCAGCAGGCCCGCCAGGGCCTGGCCCAATCCACCCTGCGGCAGCTGGAACGCCAGGGCGACAGCCGCAGCCCCGGAGTGTTGCAGCTCAACCTCAGCCAGGCCAGCGGCGTCAGTTTCAGCAGCGAGGCCGGCCCCCGCAGCAGCCTCAAGGGGGCCCAGGGGGAATTGGTGCTGCAGCTGCAGCCGCCCCTGCAGTTGGCGATCACCCCGCCCCCCAAGCCGGGCGAGGTGCTGTGGAACGGCCAACCCCTACCCGCCCTCGACAAGCAGCCCGGCCGCTACCGCCTGCCGGCCGTCAGCGCCCGTGACGCTGCGCCAGTTCCCCCAGCCCCTGCAGCGGCCCCCTGAGCGCATCGAGCCCACCCCGCAGCCGCCAGCTCCAGTTGCCCTGGCTGGTGCCGGGGGTGTTGAAGCGGGCCTCATCCCCGAGCTCCAGCAGATCCTGCAGGGGCACCACGGCCCAGTCGGCACGGGAGCGCAGGGCCAACTCCAGCAGTTGCCAGCCGGGGGCCTGCACCGGCGCCCCGATGCAGGCCTGCACCTGCTGGCGCTGGTCCTCCGGCAGCCCTTGCCACCAGCCGACGCAGGTGGCGTTGTCGTGGGTGCCGGTGTACACGAGCCAATGGCTGCCTTGGAAGTTGTCCGGCAGGTAGGGGTTGTCGGCGTTGCCATCGAAGGCGAACTGCAGGATCTTCATCCCCGGCAGCGCGAAGCCATCCCGCAGGCGCTCCACCGCCGGGGTGATCACCCCCAGGTCTTCGGCGATCAACGGCAACGGCTCGCTGCCACGGGCGCGCGCCAGGCGCCGCCGCAGCTTGCGCAGCAGGCTCCAGCCGGGCGACGGCCGCCACACCCCGTGCTCGGCGGTGCTGTCGCCCCCCGGCACACACCAGGCGGCCTCCAGGGCGCGGAAGTGGTCGAGGCGCAGCAGGTCGAACAGCTCCAGCTGCCGCTCCAGGCGCCGCAGCCACCAGCGGAAGCGGGTGAGCCGGTGCAGCGGCCAGCGGTACACCGGTGTGCCCCACAGCTGCCCCGTGGCGGAGAAGTAATCGGGCGGCACCCCGCTCTGCTGGCGCAGGCGGCCGCCGGCGGTGGTGGAGAACAGGCGCCGGTGGCTCCACACATCGGCGCTGTCGTGGGCCACATAAAAGGGCAGATCACCGATCACCTGCACGCCCCGCCGGCGGGCGTGGTCGAGCAGGGCCTGCCATTGCCGCTGCAGTTGCCACTGCAGCAGCGCCTCCTGCAACAGGGCCGGCGCCTGCTGCCGGTCGAGCTGGCGCAGGGCGCCGCGGTGGCGGCGGGCCAGGGGGGCCGGCCACTGCCACCAGGGTTCACCGGAGCGCTGCTGGCGCAGCACCGTGAAGCGGCAATGGTCCACCAGCCAGTCCGCCTGGCGATGACGCCAGAGCTCAAAGGCCCCCTGCACCGCCTCCGGCCAGTGCGGTTGGCGCTGCAGCAACAGCCCCGCCAGGGCCTGGGAGCGGGCGGCCGCCAGGGTCAGATCAAAGCCATCGGCGCCGGGGGGGTGGGGCAACGTCTCCAGGTCGGAGGCCTGCAGCAGGCCATCGGCCACCAGCTGGTCGCCATCCAGCAGCCAGGGGTTGAGGGCAAAGCCGCTGGGGGAGCTGTAGGGCGACCCCAGCCCATCGGTGGGGGCCAGCGGCAGCAGCTGCCACGCCTTGATGCCCTGATCGGCAAGGGCGTCGATCCAGCCGTGGGCCACCGCCCCAAAACTGCCGCAGCCCGGCGGTCCCGGCAGGGCCGTGGGGTGCAGCAGCACACCGGCGCGCCTCACGCGGCGGGCAGCCGGTAGCGGCTGATGATCCGTTGGGCGAAGGCGGGGATGTGGGCCTCCACCTTCTCGGGGTGGTTGCGCCGCAGCCACAGGGCATTGCGGGTGAAGTGGGAGTCAATCGAAAAACGGCCGTACTCCAGCCCCTGGGGGCCGAAGCGCTGCACCACACAGCCGATCAGATTGGCCAACCAGAGCGGCAGCTTCACCGCCTTGTCGTAGGCCTCGATGCCCTGCTGCACGGCAGCCTGGCGGTTGCCGCGGGAGGTCACCGGCGCCACCTCCAGTTCGGCCTCCACCAGATCGAGCAGCTCCTGGCCGCGGGGGTTGCGCACGGTGAGCCATTGGCGCCCGAACGTCGCCCCCATGTAACCCACCACCAGGTCGGCGCCGGCATTGGTGTAGTCGAAGCAGCTCAGGCAGCTGGGGGCAAACACATCCTTGAGCTTGGGGGTGTCGAGGCCGAAGAACGGCACCGTCTCCTCACGGCCATCGCTGTGGCGGAAATGAATGCGGAAGTCCTGCATGAACTCGTAGTGCACCACCGTCTCCGGTGAGCTCACGGTGCTCTCCAGGAAGGTCTGCAGGCCCTGGCGCGACACGTTGTCGACGCAGGGCAGCCCCAGCACGTACAGCTGATCCAGCGGCAGGGTGGGCTCCACGGCCCGCAGGGCCTGCACCTGGCAGCCCACACCGATGGCCAGCAGCCGGCGGATGCCGCTGCCCGGCAACTGCTCCAGCACCTCCAAATTGGGCGACAGGGTGGGTTTGTTGACCCGGGCGCTGAGCACCTCCTCGGGGGTGCGGGCCAGGCGCGGCACCGGCGTGAAGCGATCCTCCTCGCTCTGCCCCACGCAGAGCACCGCATCCACCAGGCCGGTTTCCAGGGCGCGCACGCCGATGCGGCTGACGATGCCCGTCCACTGGGCGCCGGCGATGGGCTGCTGCAGGCGGGCGGTGAGCATCCGCTGCTGCACCCCGAAATAGAGCTCGTCCTCGTTGTCGAGGTCGCGGCTGCGGCCGTGGGCCGCGGTTTCCATCGCCTCAAAGCGCTGGTGCAGAAAGGCGCAGCTCCGCTTCACGTAGGCCACCCAGCGGCTGTCGCAGAGGCCGCACTGGCTGCAGAGATCCTTGGCGGGATACACGCTGCCCTTGGCCAGGGGCCGCGCCCGCTCGTGGGGAGCCGGCGACGGCGATGCCGGCGATCCCTGGGATCCCGAGGCGGCGGCGGAGGGGGCGGAGCTCAAGGCGGAAAGGCCGGCGGTTGGATCCGGAGGGTCACAACCTATCGGCCACCGGCGCCGCCGGGCGCCCAAACCCACGGGCCTACGACAAAGTGGGGGCCATCTGCAGGGCTCCGCGTCCATGGCCGCCGGCCGCACCCCCCACCAGCGCAGCGCCCGCCAGCGGGCCGCCGTCCGGCTGCTGGCGGCGGGCTGCGGCCTGCTGGGGGGCCTGACCCTGCTGGGGGTGGTGTGGCCCCCGAGCGACCGGGCCGTGCAGGAACCATCGACCACCTCCGCCGCGGCCCTGGGGGACCTGCCCAGCCGAGCGATCACGGTGCTGCTGATCGGCTCCGATGCCGACCGCCGCGGTGCCCCCACCAATCAGGCGGCCCCTGCGGGGCCCGCCAACAGCGACGCGCTGATGCTGGTGCGGGTGGATCCCCAGGGGCCGCTGCAGGTGCTGAGCCTGCCGGTGGAAACGGCGGTGCGCTTGCCCGGCGACAAGCAACCGGTGGCCCTGGGCTCCCTCTACCGCCGCGGCGGCCCGGCCCTGGTGGCGGGCGCGGTGGCGGAGCTGGTGCAACTCCCCGATGGCCAGCCCGACCGCTACCTGGTGCTGCCCCGCAGTGCCCTACGGGAGCTGGTGGATGGGCTCGGGCGGGTGGAGCTCGCCCCCGACCGCAGCATGCGCTACGAGGACAAATCCCAGCGCTACCGCATCCAGCTGGAGGGGGGGCTGCAGGTGATCGATGGCCGCCAGATGGAGCAGCTGCTGCGCTTCAAAGACGAGCAGGAGGGCGAGCCGCGCCGCCGCGATCGCCAGCAGATGGCCGTGGACAGCATCCTGCGCCAGATGGGGCAGAGCCAGCAGCTGCAGCAGCTGCCGGATCTGCTGGCACGCCTGCAGAACCAGGTGGACACCAACCTCACCCAGAGCGAGGCCCTGAGCCTGCTGGCGGCCACGCTGCAGCAGAGCAGCCCCGTGCGCTTCAGCGCGCTGCCCCTGAAACCGGCGCCCACGGCCCCAGTCCAGGCCCCAACCAAGCCCCGCCGGCCCGCCGCAGAGCCCCTGCGCCAGCTGGACACCGCCGCCGGCCAGCGCTGGCCCGAGGGGGGCTAATCCGCAATCTTTCCCCTGGCTGAACAGCCCGGGGACCAGGTGGCTTCTACGATCGGTGCACCCTGTTCGCGCCAGCGGCCGTCGTGACCAGCTTCCTGACCGCAGAACGGGTGGAACAGGCACCA
>JBEBCX010000094.1:0-7080 GCA_041157425.1 Cyanobacteriota bacterium
ATCGATGGCGCCCTGCAGGTACTGCAGCTCCTTCTCCATCAGGTAGCCGGCCACGCTGGGGCTCAGGTACTGGGTCACGCCCTCGGTGGAGGCGTGGGCCCGGTGGGCGGCGCCGAAGGCGTCGTTCACGTACACATCGGCCAGGCTGGCCAGCTGCTTGGCGAAATCGCCTTCGTTCTTCTCCTCCTGGGCGAAGAAGCGCACGTTCTCCAGCAGCACCACATCGCCATCGGCCATGGCGGCCACCTTGGCTTCGGCATCGGGGCCGATGCAGCTGTCGGTCTTCACCACGCCCTTGCCCAGCAGCTCGCTCAGGCGGGCGGCCACGGGGGTGAGGCGCATGGCCTCATTCACCTGGCCCTTGGGCCGGCCGAAGTGGGCCGAGAGGATCACACGGGCGCCCTTGCCGGTGAGGTCGTTGATGGTGGGCAGCGCCGCGCGGATGCGGGTGTCATCGGTGATGGCACCGGCGTCGTTGAGGGGCACGTTGAAGTCGACCCGAACCAGCACGCGCTTGCCGCGCAGTTCATCAGCGGAAAGGCTGGCCAGGGAACGCTTCGCCATTGATCTCAGGGCATGGGAGGAGTCGGGAGAATTTAGCGGGCGGGTCAAGGCACGGCTGGATCTGACGGGATTGGGCGCTAGACCAAGGGGGCACCGGCCCACCGGCCATGTTCGAGACCGTTCTGTTCCCCATCGACCGCAGCCGCCAGGCCGCTGAAACCGCCGGCTGGGCCTTGAAGCTCTCCCAGCAGCACGGCAGCCGGCTGGTGGTGCTGTCGGTGGTGGAGCCGGGCCAGGACGACCCGGTGGCGGTGGCGGAGCTGCTGGAGCAGGCCCGCACCCGTTTTCAGGAGCAGGGGGTGAGCTGCGAGGTGATTGAACGGGAGGGCAAGCCCGCCTTTGTGATCTGCGATGTGGCCGATGAGATCAATGCCGATGTGATCGTGATGGGCACCCGCGGCCTCACCCTGGAGGCCGAGCCAGCTGGCGCCCTGCCCGGTGATGGTGGTGCCGTGAGCGAGTTGCTCAGCGCCGCCGCCCCCGCGATCCAGTGGTACCCCGGCCACATCGCCAAGGCCGAGCGGGCCCTCACCGACAACCTGGCCAAGGTGGATTTGGTGATTGAGGTGCGCGATGCCCGCATCCCCACCGCCACCGGCCACCCGCGCCTGCAGCGCTGGATCCAGGGCAAGCAGCACCTGCTGGTGCTCAACCGCCGCGACATGATCCCCACCGCTGCGCGGGAAGCCTGGGATGCCTGGTTCCGCGGCCAGGGCCAGACCCCCTGGTGGAGCGATGCCAAAGCCGGCACCGGCGTGAAGCAGCTGCAGCAGGCCGCCATCCGCGCCGGCGATGCCCTCAACGAACGGCGCCGCTCCCGCGGCATGAAACCCCGGCCCGTGCGGGCCCTGATGCTGGGCTTCCCCAACGTGGGCAAATCGGCCCTGATCAACCGCCTCGTGCGCCAGAAGGTGGTGGACAGCGCCCGCCGAGCCGGCGTGACCCGCAGCCTGCGCTGGGTGCGGCTGGGGCAGGACCTCGACCTGCTCGACGCCCCGGGGGTGCTGCCGCCACGGCTCGACGACCAGCTGGCGGCCCTGCGCCTGGCCCTCTGCGACGACATCGGCCAGGCGGCCTACGACGGCGAAGCGGTGGCCATGGCCTTCGTGCGCATGCTGGCGGAGCTGGAGGCGGTGCCGGCGGCGGGCGTGGGCGCTGGGCTGTTGGAGCGGCGCTACGGCCTGCCGGTGCCTGCCCTGGATGGCCCCGTCCCCGATGCCCATGGCTGGCTGGAGGCGGCCGCCGGGCGCCACACCAGCGGCGACCAGGCCCGCATGGCCCAGCGCCTGCTCGACGATTACCGCCGCGGCATGCTGGGCCCCCTGGCCCTGGAGCTGCCGTGAGCGCATTCGGCGAGGGCGAGGGCGAGCTGCTCAGGCTCACCTACCCCAAGCCGCTGCCGATGCGGCTGGACCGCTGGCTGGTGGCCCAGCGGCCGGAGCAGAGCCGCGCCCGCATCCAGAAGTTCATCGACGCCGGCTACGTGCGGGTCAATGGCGTGACGGGCCGCGCCAAAACCCCCCTGCGCCAGAACGACACCGTGGAGCTGTGGATGCCGCCGCCGGAGCCGCTCCCCTACCTGGTGCCCCAGGAGATGCCCCTGGATGTGCTGTTCGAAGACCAGCACCTGATCGTGCTCAACAAGCCCGCCGGCCTCACGGTGCACCCGGCCCCCGGCAACAAGGACGGCACCCTGGTGAACGGGCTGCTGCACCACTGCCCCGACCTGCCGGGCATCGGCGGTGAGATGCGCCCCGGCATCGTGCACCGCCTCGACAAGGACACCACCGGTTGCATCGTGGTGGCCAAAAGCCAGGAGGCGCTGGTGAAGCTGCAGATCCAGATCCAGCAGCGGGTGGCCTCGCGCGAATACCTGGCGGTGGTGCACGGGGTGCCCGGCGGCGACCGGGGCACGATCATCGGGGCCATCGGCCGCCACCCCGCCGACCGCAAAAAGTACGCCGTGGTGCACGACGGCTCCGGTCGCCACGCCTGCACCCACTGGACGCTGCTGGAGCGCCTCGGCGACTACGCCCTGCTGCGCTTCAAGCTCGACACCGGCCGCACCCACCAGATCCGGGTGCACTGCGCCCACATCGGCCATCCGATCGTGGGTGATCCGGTGTATTCCCGCTGCCGCAAGCTGCCCATGGCCCTGCCCGGCCAGGCCCTGCACGCGGTGCAGCTGGGGCTCGACCATCCCATCAGCCGGGAGCGGTTGGTGCTGCAGGCGCCGCTGCCGGAGGTGTTCGACAAGCTGCTCAGGCAGTTGCGGCGGCGGGCAGGCGTGGACACGCCTCCACCAGTGTGCGCGTGATCGCCGCCTGGGGATGGCGCAGCAGCTGATCGCCGGGGCCCTGCTCCACGATTCGGCCGCCATCCAGCACGATCACCCGCTGGCAGAAGCCGCTGGCCACCGCCAGGTCGTGGGTCACGAAGATCATCCCCAGCCCCAGGCGCCCCTGCAGATCCCGCAGCAGCTGCAGCACCTCCGCCTGCACCTCCGCATCGAGCATGCTCACGCTCTCATCGCAGAGCAGCACCTGGGGCTCGAGCACCAGGGCCCTGGCGATGGCCACCCGCTGCTGCTGGCCCCCGGAGAGCTGGCGGGGCAGGCGCCGCTCAAAGGCCTCCGGTGGGTTGAGCCCCACCGCCGCCAGCAGCTCCCGGGCCCGCTGGCGCGCCGCCGCCCGGCTGGCCAGGCCATGGATGCAGAGGGGATCGGCGATGGCATCCCCCACCGCCATGGCCGGGTTGAGGCAGGCCAGGGGGTCCTGAAACACCATCTGGATGCGCCGCCGGGCCCGCCGTAGCGGTTCCCCCCGCAGCTGCCGCAGGTTCTGGCCCTGCAGCTGCACGCTGCCGCCCCGCACCGGCACCAACCCCATCAGGGCGCGGCAAAGGGTGCTCTTGCCGCAGCCGGAGGCCCCCACCACGCCCACGGTCTCGCCCTCGCGCAGGGTGAGGCTCACCCCATCCACGGCGCGGTACCAGCGGCGGCTCCAGGGCAAACCGGGCAGCGGATGCCAGCAGCGCAGGTCGCTGAGCTCCAGCAGCACGGGCGCCTCGGCCGCGGCGGCGGGGGTGCGGCCCCCTTCCCGGGCCCGGGCAGCCCCCACCAGGCGCTGGGCCAGGGGGGAGGCGGGCTGCAGCAGCAGCTGCTGGGCCGCGGCCTGCTCCACCAGCCGCCCCTGGTCGAGCACGGCGATCTGCTGGCACCAGCGGCCGGCCATGGCCAGGTCGTGGCTGATCAGCAGCAGCGCACTGCCGGATTCCTCACACAGCTGGCACAGCTCCGCCATCACCTGGCCGGCCACCGCCACATCCAGGCTGGTGGTGGGCTCATCGGCGATCACCAGGGCCGGCTCCAGGGCCATGGCCAGCGCGATGGCCAGGCGTTGGCGCATGCCGCCGCTGAATTCGTGGGGGTAGCTGCCGAAGCGGTCGGCGCGGATGCCCACCCGCTCCAGCAGCATCTCGGCCCGCAGCCGCACCTGGTGGCGCCTCCAGGCGGGCCGGTGCTGGGCCAGGGTGTCCGCCAGGTGCTCGCCAATGCTCAGCAGCGGATTGAGCCGGGTCATCGGGTCCTGGAACACCAGGCCCACCGCTTCCCCCCGCAGCTGCCGCAGGGCGCCGCGCCGCAGCTGGCGCGGATCCTGGCCGCACAGCTCCAGCCCACCGCTGCAGCGGCTCCCCTGGGGCAGCAACTGCAGCACCGCCCGGGCCACCGTGCTTTTGCCGCAGCCCGAGGGGCCCACCAGCGCCAGCCGTTGCCCGGCCTGCAGCTGCAGATCCAGGCCGTCGAGGGTGTTGTGGTCGGCCCCCGGGTAGCGAACGCTCAGCTGCTGCAGGTGCAGCACCGGCCCGCTGCGGCGTGATGGGGTCATGGCCGGCTGCAGCAACCCGAGGCGCCCCCAGGCTGCCAGCGAAATCGATTGGGCTTGCACACCGGGGGTCGGTTTGTGTGGAGCTGCTGCATACGATGGGTTGAATTGCTGCGCGCCATGCTGCAGGCGGTGCCCGACACGGCTGAAGCGGCTGCCCCCGGGGCGGCGGCAACGGTGTCGGCCGGCCCCCTGCTCGGCCCCCAGGCGATCCACGGCCCCGACGATTACGGCATCGCCCTACCCGACTGGCTGCGGCGCTGCATCGAGCACGTGCCCCCCGGCGCCGGTGACAGCTGCCCCACCGACACCGAGGGGCTGCTGGCGGCGGCCTTCCATTTCGCCTTTCAGCTCCACGACGGCCAGGTGCGGGCCAGCGGTGAGCCCTACATCTGCCACCCGGTGGCGGTGGCCGATCTGCTGCGGGACATCGGCGCCAGCGCCAGCGTGATCGCCGCCGGTTTCCTCCACGACGTGGTGGAGGACACGGAGGTCACCCCTGAGGAGATTGAGCAGCATTTCGGCGCCGAGGTGCGCGGACTGGTGGAGGGGGTCACCAAACTCGGAGGCATCCACTTCACCAACAAAACGGAAGCCCAAGCGGAGAACCTGCGGCGCATGTTCCTGGCCATGGCCAGCGACATCCGGGTGGTGTTGGTGAAGCTGGCGGATCGCCTCCACAACATGCGCACCCTCGGGGCGCTCAAGCCCGAGAAGCAGCAGCGCATCGCCCGGGAAACGCGCGAGATCTATGGCCCCCTGGCCAACCGCCTCGGCATCGGACGGCTGAAGTGGGAACTGGAGGACCTGGCCTTCAAGATCCTGGAGCCCGACGCCTTCCGCGAAATCCAGCAGCAGGTGTCCACCAAGCGCTCCGAGCGGGAGGAGCGGCTGGGGGTCACCGCCGGCCTGCTGCGCGACCGGTTGGTGGCGGCGGGTCTGGAGGGCTGCGATGTGAGCGGTCGGCCCAAACACCTCTATGGCATCTGGAGCAAGATGCAGCGCCAGCAGAAGGCGTTCCACGAGATCTACGACGTGGCGGCCCTGCGGATCATCTGCCCCAACCTGGAGAGCTGCTACCGCGCCCTGGCGGTGGTGCACGACACCTTCCGGCCGATCCCCGGCCGGTTCAAGGACTACATCGGCCTGCCCAAGCCCAACGGCTACCAATCGCTGCACACGGCGGTGATCGGTCGCCATCGGCCCATCGAGGTGCAGATCCGCACCGCTGAGATGCACCAGGTGGCCGAATTCGGCATCGCCGCCCACTGGAAATACAAGGAGGGGGGATCCCCCGCCGCTTCCGGTGCCGATGCGGAGCGGTTCAACTGGCTGCGGCAGCTGGTGGACTGGCAGAAGGACGACGTTGGTGAGGACAGCGGCGACTTCCTGCGCTCGATCAAGGAGGACCTCTTCGATGAGGAGGTGTTCGTGTTCACCCCCAAGGGGGATGTGGTGGGGCTGCGCAAGGGTTCCACCGCGGTGGACTTCGCCTACCGGATTCACTCCGAGGTGGGCAACCACTGCCAGGGCGTGCGCATCAACGACCGCCTCTGCCCGCTGGCCACGCCGCTGCAGAACGGCGACTTCGTGCAGATCGTCACCTCCAAGGCCGCCCACCCCAGCCTCGATTGGCTCAACTTCGTGGCCACCCCCACGGCGCGCAACCGCATCCGCCAGTGGTACAAGAAGAGCCACCGCGACGAGAACGTCCAGCGCGGCACCGCCATGTTGGAGCGGGAGCTGGGCCGCGACGGCTTCGATGCCCTGCTCAACGGCGAGGCGATCGCCAAGGTGGCCCGCCGCTGCAACCTGGTGGGCACCGAGGACCTGCTGGCGGCCATCGGCTTCGGCGGTGTCACCCTGCACCAGGTGCTCAACCGCCTGCGGGAGGAGCTGCGGTTGGCCTCCGCCGTGGCGGCCCCGGTGCTCAGCAATGAGGAGCTGGCCCGCAACGTGTCCGCCCAGGGGGAGCAGGGGTCTGGTGCCGCCGTGCCCGCCACCACCCATGGCGACGCCAGTCCGATCCAGGGGCTGGAGGGGTTGGAGTACCGCCTCGGCGGCTGCTGCAGCCCCCTGCCCGGCGAGGCCATCGTGGGCACCGTGGCCCTCGGCAACCACGGCATCACCATTCACCGGCAGGACTGCGCCAACCTCGCCGCCGTGCCGGTGGAGCGGCGCCTGCCGGTGCAGTGGAACCCCCTGGCGGCCAACGAGCAGCGGCGCCGTTACCCCGTGCAGCTGCGCATCGAAGTGCTCGACCGCGTGGGGGTGCTCAAGGACATCCTCACCCGCCTCTCCGATCACCGCATCAACGTGAGCGATGCGCGCGTGCGCACCAACCCCGGCAAACCCGCCCGCATCGACCTGCGGGTGGAGCTGCTCAGCGCCAGCCAGCTGCGGGACACCATGGATCAGATCCGATCCATGGCCGATGTGCTCGACATCGCCCGCACGGGGATTGGTTAAGCCAGCTGCGCTCTACAGCTCATAAGGCAGGGAGGAGTGGTGAAGCACGATGCGCACCTGCCCATCGGATTCCCGCAGGAATGACCAGGTCTTGTCGACGGTGGTTACTTTTCCGCTCAATGTTGTGAGTTTGACATTGCCCATGGTGATGGCGCTCGATCCA
>JBEBCX010000095.1:0-6210 GCA_041157425.1 Cyanobacteriota bacterium
GCCGGTGCCCGCGACCTGCTGCTGCAGGCGGGCGTGCTCTGCAGCGATGCCGAACTCAAAACCCAGGCCGACGGCAGCTGGGACATCCTGGGCGACCCCACCGAGGGGGCCCTGGTGGTGGTGGCGGCCAAGGCCGGCATCGATGGCTTTGCCCTGCGCAGCCGCTACCGCCGCGCCGCCGAAATCCCCTTCAGCTCCGAGCGGCAGCTGATGGCGGTGTGGGTCGATGACCCCCAGTGCGAGCTGCAGACCCCGCTGGGGGGCTGCGCCACCAGTTCGGGGCGGCTGCTGATCAGCAAAGGGGCCCCCGAGGTGATCATCGGCCTGTGCGACCGCTGGATCGATGGCAGCGGCGTGGTGCCGATGGCGGAGGAGCAGCGGCAGTGGTGGCTGGAGCAGGCCCGCGACCTGGCCGCCTCCGGCCTGCGGGTGCTGGCCTTTGCCTGTGCCCCGAACCACCCCAGCCCCGACCACGAGCTGGATGATCAGGTGCTGCTGGGGCTGATGGCCCAGCTGGATCCGGCCCGGCCGGAGGTGGCCACGGCCGTGGCCACCTGCCGCGAAGCGGGCATCCGGCCGGTGATGATCACCGGCGACCATCCCCTCACGGCGCGGGCGATCGGCGCCTCCATCGGCCTGGCCCCCGCCGACGGCGAGGTGGTGCTGGGGCGGGAGCTGGAGCGCTGCGACGACACCCAGCTCAGGGAGGTGGTGGCCCGCTGCAGCATCTACGCCCGGGTGCCACCCGAGCAGAAGCTGCGCATCGTGAAGGCCCTGCAGGCCAATGGCCAAGTGGTGGCCATGACGGGCGACGGCGTCAACGACGCCCCAGCCCTCAAGCAGGCCCACATCGGCGTGGCCATGGGCATCACCGGCACGGAGGTGAGCAAGGAAGCGGCCGACATGGTGCTGCTCGACGACAACTTCGCCACGATCGTGAATGCCGTGGAGGAGGGGCGTTTGGTGTACGCCAACATCCGCCGCTTCGTGAAGTACATCCTCGGCAGCAACGTGGGCGAGCTGATCACCATTGCCTCAGCGCCCTTGCTGGGGCTGGTGGGGGTGCCGCTCACCCCCCTGCAGATCCTGTGGATGAACCTCGTCACCGACGGGGTTCCCGCCCTGGCGCTGGCCCTGGAGCCCGGTGAAAAAGGGCTGATGCAAAAGGCC
Source organism: Cyanobacteriota bacterium (assembly GCA_041157425.1). Taxonomy (GTDB): domain Bacteria; phylum Cyanobacteriota; class Cyanobacteriia; order PCC-6307; family Cyanobiaceae; genus Vulcanococcus. The sequence goes on from JBEBCX010000095.1 coordinate 1,171, forward strand.
CCCGCCGAACCCGGCGAATCGATCTTTGCCCGGGGGATCGGCCGCTACATCCTGCGCATCGGTGTGGTGTTCGCGGTGATCGTGATCGCCCTGATGCTCTACGCGGCTCGCCACGATGCCCCCTGGGAAACCATGGTGTTCACCACCCTGTGCCTGGCCCAGATGGGCCACGCCCTCTCGGCCCGCAGCGATCTGCCCCTGATTCAGGTGGCCCCGTTGTCCAACCCCTGGTTGATCTGGGCGGTGCTGCTCACCTCAGGGCTGCAACTGCTGTTGCTCTATGTGCCGGTGCTATCGCGCTTCTTCGGCACCACGCCGCTCAGTGGCCACGACCTGGTGATCTGTGTGGGCTTCAGCCTGTTGTTGTTCCTCTACTTGGAGCTGGAGAAGCTGTGGCGGCTCTGGCGCCGCCGCGGCGTGGCCCACAGCTAGGGCCTCACCACCGCCACTCTCACCACCTGCACGCAGCTGATCGGTGGCGGCAATCGCCCCCACCAGCGGCAACGCCCCCACGCACACCACCAGGGCGAACAGCCGCTGCCTCAGGGAAAGAGGCGGGCGAGACTCCACCCGGCTCTGCAGCAGCGGCCGGCCGCAGCCGCAGCATTCAAGGCCACGCTCGCCCTTGCTGATCAGGCGTGAACCGCAGAACCCGCAGGCCATGGCCCCCGATGCGTGAATCGCCATCGTGTGCCTCGGCCCGGGCCTCGTTCTGTTCGATATGAACAAAAAAAGCCCGCCTTGCGGCGGGCTTGAAGCGAACGTTGGATCAAGCGATGGCGGGGCCAATCACTTGGCCAATCACTTGGCGGAGGCGAAATCGGGATAGGCCTCCATGCCGTGCTCACCGATGTCGAGGCCTTCCTTCTCTTCTGCCTCGGTGACGCGGATGCCACCAAAGATGGCGCCGATCACCGACCAGGCGATGAAGGAAGTCACGATCGCGAACACCGCGAAGGCCAGCACGCCCACAAGCTGGTAGCCCAGCTGGGTGAAGCCATGGCCATAGAAGAGGCCCTTGCCCTCGTTGAACAGACCCACGGCCAGGGTGCCCCAGATGCCGCAGGTGCCGTGCACGGAGAAGGCACCCACCGGATCGTCGATCTTGAGGCCGTCAATGAAGGCCACGGAGAACACCACCAGCACACCGCCGATGAAGCCCACCACCCAAGCGCCGGGCATGGAGAAGCCATCGCAACCGGCGGTCACCGCCACCAGGCCGGCCAGGATGCCGTTGATGGTCATGGTGAGGTCGGGCTTGCCACCGGTGAACTGGCTCACCAGGGTGGCGGCGATGCCACCGCCGGCGGCGCCGAGGGTGGTGGTGACGGCGATGTAAGGCACCTCAGGGGCCATGGACAGCCAGGAGCCGGGGTTGAAGCCGTACCAGCCGATCCACAGGATCAAGCAGCCCAGGGTGGCGATGGCCAGGTTGTGGCCAGGAATGGCCTGAGCCTTGCCATCCACAAACTTGCCGATGCGGGGGCCGAGCAGCATGGCGCCCACCAAACCAGCCCAGGCACCGAAGGAGTGCACCACGGTGGAGCCGGCGAAGTCGATGAAGCCCAGCTTGTTGAGCCAGCCCTCACCCACGTTCCACTGCCAGGAGCCGGAGATGGGGTAGAGCACGCCCACCAGCACCAGGGAGAAGATCACGAACTCGCCGAACTTGATGCGCTCGGCCACCAGGCCGGACACGATCGTGGCGGCGGTGCCAGCGAATGCGGCCTGGAACAGGAAGTCGACGCTGGGAACCAGCTTGCCGTCCGTCACCATTTCAGGGGTGACGGTGGGGTCGAAGAACAGACCGCCGAACTTGAACCAACCGGGGACCACCCAGCTGGCGTTGTACATGATCTTGTAGCCAATGAACCAGTAGGCCGTCACCGCGAGGGCGAACACGATCAGGTTCTTGGCCAGGATGTTGACGGCGTTCTTCTGGCGGCACATCCCGGCTTCCACCATGGCGAAGCCGGCGTTCATGAAGATCACCAGAACGGCGCAGATCAGCAGGAACGTGTTGTTCGCCAGGAAGGCGGCGTTGAGCTCGGGCAGCTCTGCGGCGCGGGCCGAGAGGTTGAACAGCCCGAGGCCCATCAGGGCGATGGGAACACAGGCAAGCCAGGTCAGCGAGCGGTTGGAGGACAGGCCGCGAACCTTGCGGAGCAGCAGCTGAGGGGCCTCCAGCAGACTCGCTTCCTGCAGACTTCGCGGCTGGGGCCGGGAAGAGGGCGAGGCAACAGTCATGGAAGAGAAGCTGTTTGAAATGGCGGGCAATCCGCCATATGCCCCGATCATTCGCGATCCCAGGGCGACCAAGAGTTACAGGTGATACAAAACAGCCAATTCAGAGCCCCTGGGGGTAACGGCCGCAGCCCAGATCCCAAGCCCAGAGCGACGAAAAATGGTGCGAGCCGCTACCCAAAAATCCTGAACTTTTCTAAAGAGATCATCGAAATGTTCGCCACGAACAAAAGCTTTCGCTAAAACTATCCACAGGAAGACAAAACGTTGGGTGAGCCGCCCCAGGGCCCTGGTTCACCGGAAGTAGCCCACCGCGAGGCGAAGCAACGCTCTTCCACCGAAGCGGACATTCCATCCAGCCTTCGAGGCCCGACCACCATGACCAAACTCCAGTACCGCGGCGTTGCCTACGACGCCGCCAACCACGAGCAGCTCAGCACCGAGCCTGTGGACCACGTGTATCGCGGTCAGCACTTTGATGCTGCCCCCCGCCATGAAGCCGCTCCGGTGAACACCGACGTGGAGCTTCAGTACCGCGGCCAGCACTACCACCACCAGCAGGCCGAAGCCGCCCGCCAGGTGAACCAGGGCTGATCGCCAAGGGCCGAGGGCCGAGGCAATTCCTCAAAGGGTTGCCCTTGCTACTCCGCATCTCTCCACCTCCCCCTGTGATGGGGGGAGGTTTTTTTGTTCGGTGATGGATCTCTCCCTCACACCCCTGGGAGACAGCTACCGCCTGCTGGCCTGCAGCGTGCAGGGCATGCTCTGGCTGCAGACGCACTTTGAGGCCACCACCTGGGACCTGATCTGCACCGGCAAGGTGCGCCTCAATGCCGCCTCCGTGAGCGGGCTGTGCAGCGATGCCTCCGCGGCCGGGCTGGTGGTGAGCCGCATCCCAGCCCTCTCCGCCGCCTGAGCCGCCTCAGGCGAGGCGGCGTTGCTGGCGCCAGCGCAGGGCCGACCAAGTCAGGAACACCATCAGGGCCGGCACCGCCGCCACCAGCACAAACAACCGAAACTCATCGGCCACGCTGGAGGCGCTGCTGCTGAGGATCTGCTCAATCACATACAGGCCGTAGAGCCCCATCAGGATCCAGCCCTCCAGGCGGGTGATCACACCACCGGTCCAGAAGATCGGCAGGCAGGCCAGGGTGGTGGCCACCATGATCGGGAAATCGCGGGCCAGCATCACCGGATCCACCCCCAGGCCGCGGCCACCGGACACCAGGCCGCACAGGCCCAGGATCACCAGCTGGTTGAGCAGATTGCTGCCCACCACATTGCCAATGGCCAAATCCGCCTTGCCCCGGTAGGCGGCCACCAGGGAGGTCACCAGCTCCGGCATCGAGGTGCCGGCGGCCACGATCGTGAGGCCGATCACCGTTTCGCTCACCCCCAGGCCCTGGGCAGCGGCGATGGCCCCCTTCACCAACACCTGGGAGCCCACCACCAGCAGCCCCAGGCCCGCCGCCAGCTTGGCTGCGGCCACGGGCGGAGAGGCTGCACCCTCTTCGGCCTCCAGGTCGTCGGCCGCTTCGGCGGGCTCCTCCTTGGCGCTGCGGATTTCCCACAGCAGGTTGATCACCGTGCCGGTGACCAGGGCCAGGCCCGCCACCCAGGTGAGGCGCCCGCCGGAGGCCATGCCCCAGGTGGCCATCGACACCCCCAGCAGCAGCGGCACATCGCGGCGCACCAGGCGGCTCTTCACCCGCAGGGGCATCACGGCGGCGCTGGCGCCGAGCACCACCAACACATTGAAGATGTTGGAGCCCACGATGTTGCTCACGGCGATGGCATCGCCGGCGCTGCCCCCCTGGATGGTGGAGAGCAGGCTCACGAACAGCTCCGGCGCACTGGTGCCCATCGACACCACCGTGAGGCCGATCACGATCTGGGGGATCCCCAGCAGCAACGACAGGGCCACCGACCCCGCCACAAACAGTTCACCGCCGGCGAACAGCAGCAGGATCCCGGCGACGATCTCGAACGTGCTCAGGGCAAACGGCATGGATGCACCAAATTCGGGCCAATTCTGCACGGCCCGCGCCGGAGCCCATCCAGCGCCAGGAATTGATCAGGCTTGATGATCAACCACCACAGCCAATCTGCTGCAGGCCACACCCAAATCCGATCGGAATCGGTTAAGCCGCGGGATCGCTCCCTGGTTGAAGCCAGCCACCATCAGGCTGCATCAAGATCATGACGCCGTATTCAGTGGGATCGATTGGCCCGGAGGGGATCCCGGCTTTGATTAGCCCACCTGATCACCACGATTGCAATTGCTTGGATGACCCCCAAGGCCCGCCAATTCGCTGAATTTGATCAGTAGTCTCTCGCGAACCCAAATTCAGACATCCCTCCGATGCCTGCGCCACAGACGCTCAACCGCAGCAGCTGCGACGCTCTCACCCAGCACCTGCGGGCCATTGGCCGGATCCCCCTGCTCACCCATGAGGAGGAGATCACCCTGGGCCGCCGCGTGCAAACCCTGCGCCACCTCGAGGAGATCCACGAGGAGCTCACCATCCGCGGCGGGGGCCGCACCCCCAGCCTCGATGTCTGGGCCGCCGAGGCCGGCCTCACCCTCAAAACCCTGCAGCGCCGTGTGCGCGGCGGCCAGCGGGCCAAAAACCGCATGGTGGCCGCCAACCTGCGCCTGGTGGTGACCATCGCCCGCAAATACGCCAACCGCCAGCTGGAGCTGGAGGATGTGATCCAGGAGGGCAACCTCGGCCTGATCAAGGCGGTGGAACGCTTTGACCCCAGCCGTGGCTACAAGTTTTCCACCTACGCCTA
>JBEBCX010000096.1:0-6078 GCA_041157425.1 Cyanobacteriota bacterium
TCCACCAGGGCGCTGATCACCCGCTTCTGCTCGCCGAGGGCCGTGGCTTCCGCATCGCCGGGCAGCAGCGCCTCGAACCCGATCTGCACGTCGTCCAGGGGCACCCGGCTCACCAGGGCCACGCCGTTGTACGCCTTCTGGCCGCTGATGGCGCAGCGGTAGCCGATCTGCTCAAACGCCGCGTGGGGGAAGAGCTCGTCGGCCACCTTGGTTTCCTGCAGGCAGAGCAGCTCCGGTTGCTCCTGCTGCAGCCAGGCCAGCACCTGGTCGAGCCGGGTGCGCACCGAGTTCACATTCCAACTGGCGATGCGCATCGGCGGTGCGGTGGGGGCGTGGAGCTGACCACAGCTTCCCCTACCACTGGCCTGGCGCCGTAGCATTTCGGCACTTGAACCCAACCCGCTGCCTGCGGCTGGCCATGGTCTCCCGTCATCTCCCGTTGCTGCTTGGCCTGCCGGCCGCTTGCATCTGTGCCGCAACGGCCCTGCAGCAGGCGGCCCGCGCCCAGGTCAGCAACAACAGCAACCTCTCCGTCCAGGAGCAACGCGTCTACGACGTGGGCCCCGGCGGCACCAACCCCGCGTCCAAGGGTGGCTCGATCCTCGATTCCACCAATCCGATGGATCTGCTCAACAAGCTGAAGCGCGGCACCGCCCTCGACGACGCCACCAACCCCACCGATGCCATCGATGCGGCCCTCAGGGAGTTGGACGCTCAGGCTCCGGCGTCGGCAACGCGGCCGGGGTCGGCGTCGGCACCGCTGGTGAAGCAGCCTTAGGGCTGAGGCTGGCCTTGCGCAGGCTGGTGAGCCCCCAGCTGGCGGCCACCTGATCCAGGCGAGCATCCGGTTTGTCGGGTTGGCGGCTGCGGGCCAGCGCCATCGCCTCCTGGGCCGCCTTGGTGTCGCCCTGCTCCTGGCGCAGCAGCGCCAGGGCCAACAGGGGCCGCGGGTCGCGCGGGAAATCACCCGCCAGCTTGAGGTAGAGGGCGGCCGCTTCGGCCTTCTGGCCCTGCTGTTGCTGCAGATCCGCCAGCAGCATGCCGATCGGGAGCGCCTGGGGCTGGACCAACGGTTTGCTGGCTTTCTCCAACAGCGCCTTCAGCTGGGCCTGGGCCTGGCCGCCGCGCCCCTGCTCCAGCTGCAGCAGGGTGAGCAGCTGCAGCGCTTCGATCCGGTCGGGTTTGAGGTTGAGCACCTGGCGCAGCTCGCGCTCGGCGCCGCTGCGGTCGTTGCCGTTGCGGCGCAGCTCCGCCAGCAGCACCCGCAGCTGCCATTGCTGGGGCTGCTGATCCGCCAGTTGCTCCAGCAGGGCGGTGGCCTCCTGCTCTTGGCCCAACACCAACAACAGCTGCAACAGCCGCCGTTGCTCGGCTTCGGTGGCGGACCCATCGGCGACCCGTTGGCGCAGCAGATCCGCCTGCCGCTGCACCGCCGCCTGCCCCTGGCTGCCCGCCCCCTGGCTGCCCTGCCGTTGCCCGAGCCACCAGCCCCCCGCCAGGGAGAGGCCCACCAGCACCGCCGCCCCCAGGCTGAGCAGCAGCCCCGGCCGGGTGATCGCGCTGGCGGCTGAGCTGGCGCGGGGGGGCATGGGCGGGCGCGTGATTGCCGCCAAGTTTGGGGCCTTTTGGCGCTGGTTACATTGTGGGCCGGGCCTTCGACGTCAAGCCGGCCCCTGAGGGTTACAGCCACGATGCGTCAGCACCCCATTTCCCCGGTCACCGAACCGATGCAGTACCGGGCCATCGGTGTGGTGCGCGGGACCTACCTGCCCGACGACCCTGAGCAGCTCACCCGCGGCAGCATTGAAGTGGAGGACGGCAGCCGCATCGAGGCGGTGGTGCTCGGCCGGGTGTTGACGCTGATGCGCCGCCACCTTGATCTGACCAAGCCCCACCTGTGGGTGGCCTACCCCCGCTACCGCGATGCCGGCAAGCTGCACCTGCAGCTGGTGGGGGTGTGGGAGCCGAGCACCCTCACCGAGGCCGGCGGCGCCGACCAGCTCCCCGAGGGCGACGACTACTTCTCCGTGCGTGGCGAGCTGATCTACACCCGCCCCGAGGAGGGGGATCTGGTGGTGAAGATCCGCCAGCAGCCCCGGGCTGATGGCAGCCGTCCCACGCCATTCAAGTTGCAGCTCAAGGGCGAGATTCCCCCGGATCACCTGCGCCATTTCGTGGCCCTCGACCTGCGCCGCCAGGGCCAGGAGCTGCAGCTGGAGCGCCATGAGGTGATCGGCCCGGTGCCCCAACGCGCCGGCAAAGGCCGTGGTCCCCACGGCGGCGGTGGCCGCGGAGGCGGGCGCGGTGGCGGCCCCCGGGCCGCAGCCTCCCGCGCCGGTGCCCCCAGCCGCGGCGGCAACTGAGCATGGACGGGCCGGGGCGCTTCCCCAGCTCCGACCAGGGGTCCACGGCGGCCCTGAATGCCGGGTTGGCGGTGGCCGGCGTCACGGCGGTGGCGGTGGGCGGCCCCCTGGTGGGCCTCTCCCCCTGGTGGATTGCCGGGGCGGTGGGCGGTGGCCTGGCCCTGTTGAGTGTGGATGCCGCCAGCTTTGCGGGCCTTGGAGGCCACCTGCTGGCGGAGGCCCTGCCCCTCGGCGTTGGGGAGGCCCGCCTGCGCCGCATCGCCATCCATGAGGCGGGCCATGTGCTGCTGGCGGCGGAGAACAACCTGCCGGTGAAGCAGGTGCTGGTGGGCAGCCGGGCCTGCCTGCGGCAGGGGCTGCGCGCCAATGGCAGCACCGAGCTGGAGCCGCCCGCGCATGCCAAGTTGCCCCTGGAGGATCTGCGCCGCTGGAGCCGGGTGTTGCAGGCCGGCATGGTGGCCGAAACCCTGGTTTATGGGGGCTCCCGCGGTGGTGCCGACGACCGGGCCCTGCTGGGTCGCCTTTGGGGCCTGTCGGGCCATGCGGTGGCCACGGCCCAGCAGGAGCAGCGCCGCGCCCGCCGGGAGGTGGAGCAGTGGTTGCGGCAGCACCGCGGTCGCCTGGAGGAGCGGGCAGCGGCGTTGTTGCAGGAGGCCCGGTGAGCGCATCCGCCCCGCTGCGCACCCCACTGGCCCTGGTGGATTGCCCCACCGGCCTGGCCGGCAACATGCTGCTGGCGGCCCTGTTTGATCTGGGCCTGCCCGCGGCGGCGGTGGAGCAGCCCCTGGCGGCCCTGGGGTTGGAGGGGGCCTTTCGGCTGCGGTTGGAGCAGCGCCGCAGCGGTGGCCTGCGGGGCCAGCACCTGGAGGTGGAGTTGCTGGAGCCGTCGCCCCCCCATCGCCATTGGCGGGAGCTGCGCCAGCAGATCGCGGCGGCCCCCCTGGAACCGGCGTTGCAGCAGCGCGTGTTGGCGGTGTTTGGCCAGCTGGCGGAGGCGGAGGGAGCGGTGCATGGCCACAGCGCCGAGCAGGTGCATTTCCATGAGGTGGGGGCCGTGGATGCCCTGGTGGATGTGGTGGGGGTGTGTGCGGGGCTGCTGCATTTCGGGGTGGAGCAGCTGGTGTGCACCCCACCGCCGGCGGGCCATGGCTCGGTGCACACGGCCCATGGGCTGTTGCCCCTGCCGGCGCCGGCGGTGCTGGAGCTGGCCCAGCGGGGCGCCATCCCCCTGGCCAGCAGCGAAGGCTTCCCCGCGGGTGAACTCACCACCCCCACGGGCCTGGCCCTGATGGCGGCGCTGGCCAGCCGCTTCGGCCAGGCGCCACCCCTGCGGCCGCGGGCGGTGGGCATCGGCCTGGGCAGCCGCACGCTGGATCGCCCCAACCTGCTGCGGCTGGTGCTGGCTGAGGGCGCAGCTGAGGGCCTCGCCGCGGATGGGCCCTCCCCCCTCTGGGAGCCGCTGCTGCAGCAGCAGGCCCAGATCGACGACGCCACCCCCGAAGACCTGGCCTTCCTGCAGGAGCAGCTGCGGGCCGCCGGGGCCCTGGAGGTGTTCAGCCAGGCGGTGCAGATGAAGAAGGGCCGCCCCGGCACCTTGATCACGGTGTTGGCCCCGCCGCAGCAGGCCGAACCCCTGCGCCTGGTGTGGTGGCGTCACGGCACCAGCCTTGGGGTGCGGGAGCAGCTGCTGCAGCGTTGGGCCCTGCCGCGCCAGCAGCTCCAGCTCAACACCCCCTGGGGGCCCGTGCGCCTCAAGCGCGCCCAGCGGCCCGATGGCAGCTGGCTGAGCAAGCCGGAAGCCGACGACCTGATCGCCTTGGCCCAAAGCCATGGCCTGCCGCTGGCGGAGCTGCGCAGCCGGGTGCTGGCCCTGATGGAGGCGGAGGAGCCCGGCTCCGCAGACACGCCATGACGGCGCGGTTCGCCCTGCCCGGCGGGCTTCGCCGCTGGATCACCCTGGCCAGCGCCGGTTTCCTGCTGGCGGCGCTGCTGGGCCATGGCCGCCAGTTGCTGGCGCTGCAGCTTGATGGGCAGGGCTGGTTGTGGTTGCTGCTGGGGGTGGGCGTCAGCCTGTTGAGCCTGGTGGTGAACGGCCTGGCCTGGGGGGTGCTGCTGCGCTGGCTCGGCCACCGGCCCCGCTGGGCCGCCGTGGTGCTGCTGTTCCTCAGCTCCAACGTGCGCAAATACCTGCCCGGGGGCATCTGGCACCTGGCCCAGCGGCTGCGGAGCCTGCAGGCGCTCTCGGCTGAGGCCAGCCCCCAGCAGGAGGGTGCGATGGCGCCGCTGCCCCAGCCGCTGAGCGGCCGTGGGGCGGCGGTGGCGGTGTTGCTCGAGCCCCTGCTGGCGGCGGTGGCGGCCCTGGCGTTGGTGCCGATGGGCGGCTGGCAGGGGGGGCTCGGGCTGCTGGCGCTGGTGCCCTTGGTGGCGCTGTTGCCCCGTTGGTTCGCCCCCCTGCTGGAGCGGTTGCAGCGCCAGCGGATGCAGCAGTGGGCCCAGGAGGGCCTGCTCCAGGGCGAAGCCACCGCCGCGGAGCCTCCGCCGTTGCAGGGGCGGGGCTACCCCTGGCCGCCGTTGCTGGCGGAGCTGGCCTTCCTGCTGCTGCGCTTTGGCGGTTTCGCCTGCTGCGTGCAGGCGTTTGATCTGGCGTACAGCCTCGGCTGGGGTGGATGGTTGGCGGGGTTCGCCCTGGCCTGGACGGCAGGCCTGGTGGTGCCCGGTGCCCCCGGTGGCCTCGGGGTGTTTGAAACCGTGCTGCTGCTGCGGCTCACGGCGGTGGTGCCGGAGGCGCCGCTGCTGGCGGTGGCGATCAGCTACCGGTTGGTGTCCGCGGCGGCCGACCTGCTGGCGGCGGCCACGGCCCGCCGCGACCTGGCGGCGATTCGCAACAGGGCCTACTGTTGAGAACAGCGCCGCCGCCCGTTTGATGCCTGTTCCCTCGGCGCCAGAGCTTCAGGCCGAGGCCCTGCGCACCAGCCTTCACGGCCGCGGCCAACGGCTGACCCCCCAGCGGCAGCGGGTGCTGGCCCTGTTTGAGCGCATCGGTGAAGGGGCCCACCTCAGCGCCGAGGAGGTGCACCTGCGGCTGTTGCGGGCTGAGGAGCGGGTGTCGCTGGCCACGGTGTACCGCACCCTGCGGCTGCTGAGCTCCATGGAGCTGCTGCGGGAGTTGGAACTGCCGGAGGGCGGCCGCCGCTTTGAGCTGGCCAGCCATGACCAACACCGCGACCACCACCACCTGGTGTGCGTGCGCTGCGGCCAGACGGAGGAGTTTGAAAGCACGGCGGTGCTGGAGGCCGGGCAGCGGGCCGCCGGCAACCATGGGTTTCGGCTGCTGGAGTGCGTGCTCAATGTGCGGGCCCTGTGCCCGCGCTGTGCTGCAGCTGAGGGCGCCCCTTAGGGGCTCAGCGGCGCTGCACCCGCACCGGCACGAGGGCGGGCTGCGGCGTGAGGGGCTGCATCAGGCCGCCGCCGTTGTCGTCATCGTCGGAGCCGGTGGTCAGCCAGAACAGCAGACCCACCACGGCGATCAGGGCTCCCAGCAGCAGCAGATCGGCCATGGCCTCGGGGGCGATTGCGGCAACGGTAGCGGGATTGTCCAGCTGTGGATGCGCGACGCGATCGATGTGGCCTGAATTGCGCTGGATTCAGAGCGGCGCCAGGCTGAGGGCACCTCCCAGCAGCACCAGGGCCAAGGCGGCGGCCTGCAGCAGGCGTG